>JAIVHQ010000197.1 GCA_020200995.1 Flavobacteriales bacterium | reverse complement strand
AAGTAAGACTCGGGGTGGGCCGCGTATTCCTCATGGTTCACCGCCACAATTACCGCGTCGTATTTCGGATCGGGTGCGGATGAAAGGTCGTACCCGTATTCGTGCTTCACCTCGGCTGCGTCGGCGTGGGGGTCGATCACATCTACATGTACGCCGAATGCTTGTAATTCCCGCACGGTATCCACGACTTTGGAATTGCGGATATCGCTCACATTTTCCTTAAAGGTCGCGCCCATCACCAGGACTTTCGCGCCCTGGATGTTTTTGCCCTGGCCGATAATTTTTTTCACCGTTTGCTTGGCCACATAGCCGCCCATGGAGTCGTTTACAAACCGACCCGAATTGATAATCTGAGCGTGGTAACCGAGTTTCTCGGCTTTGTGGGTGAGGTAGTACGGGTCTACTCCGATGCAGTGTCCACCCACAAGTCCCGGCCTGAAGTTCAGGAAATTCCATTTGGTTCCTGCCGCCTCAAGCACCTCGTAGGTGTTGATGTTCATCTTATTGAAGATGATAGACAACTCATTGATCAGGGCGATGTTCACATCGCGCTGGGTATTTTCAATGATCTTGGCGGCCTCGGCCACGCGGATCGAAGACGCGCGGTGCACCCCGGCTTCCACCACAAGTTCGTACACCTTCGCGATGATATCAGAAGATTCTTCGCAACAACCCGCGCTCACTTTTACAATGCTCTTCAGGGTGTGCTCTTTGTCGCCCGGATTGATGCGCTCGGGGCTGTAGCCCACTTTGAAATCGTCCATAAACTTGAGTCCCGACACTGATTCCAGCACCGGAATGCAGTCCTCTTCGGTGCAGCCGGGATACACAGTGCTTTCGTACACCACGTAATCGCCTTTTTTGAGCACCTTGCCAACGGTATCGGAGGCGCCAAGCACGGGGCGAAGGTCGGGGCTGTTGCTCCGATCGATGGGCGTGGGAACTGCCACGATGAAAAAATGCGCTTCTGCGAGATCAGCGGGATTTGCCGTAAAGGCAATATCGCAGCCCTCAAAAGCCGACGACTCGAGCTCGTTGCTCGGATCCTCATTGTTTTTCATCATCTCTACGCGATCGGCGTTGATGTCGAATCCGATCACGGATAGTTTGCGTGCGAATTCAAGGGCAATGGGCAGGCCCACATATCCCAAGCCGATCACGGCCAGTTTTTTGTCTTTGTTGAGTAGTGCTTCGTACATGTTCATGCTTTGGTCAGGTCTCTTTCCTTGTAAATGCGCTCGATGATCTCTACCACTTTCAGCCCTTCTAAGGCATTGGTGGTAGCCACGTTGCGGTTTTTAATGGTGTCGATCACGTTTTGGATCACAAAATGGTGGTTGGCGGCGCTGCCCTTGTAGGTGCCGTAATCATTGGCCGGCCCCGATGGAGGCAGCTCGGGCATCTCGTAGCCTTCCACATGGCAGTATTCCACGTTGTTCATGTATTGGCCACCCACCTTGATGCTGCCTTTGCTGCCGATGATGGTCATGCTGCTCTCCAGGTTTTGGCCCCACACGGCGGTGGAGTA
>JAIVHQ010000260.1 GCA_020200995.1 Flavobacteriales bacterium | reverse complement strand
GGAATTGTGCGCAACGGCAAATACATTACCGACCTCGACGGCGATACCATGATGCAGAAAGGTGATCTGGTCATTGTTTTCGGTCGAAAAACAGACCTGGAAAACTTCAATGAGGTCTGGGAAGAGCGCACCGCTGAAAAGATGCAGGAAGGGGCTGCTGCTTAGGCTGAGGGTCGTCTCGCTCCCCGCATTTAAGATTTTATAAGTAGAGAGCATCATCTGATCGTCACTCAGAACGTAGCCCAGCGCAGTGAAGAGTCTCCCTTTTTTAGAAATCTAAAGAAGAGTTCGCAGTGAAGCTCTTGTTTTCAGAGAAATGGAAACTCTTCATTCACCGATTTCGCTGCCCTGCATCGGCTCCTTCTTAGTGACGCGTAGCTGTAGCTTTTTGCTCCAATTAGTGAACAGCTCATCTACCCCGTCACTCAGAACATAGCGCAGCGCAGTGAAGATTCTCCATTTTTTCGGAGCGCAAAAAATGATCGCCTGTAAACGTGCTTTCGTTTTCAATAAATGGAGACTCTTCAGTCACCGATTTCGCTGCGCTGCATCGGCTCCTTCTGAGTGACGGCAACTGTAACGCGGCACTCCAATTAGTTCAAATGTTCATGGAAACGTCACTCAGAACGCAGCGCCGCGCAGTGAAGAGTCTCCATTTTTTCGGAGTACAAAACGGATTGCATGTAAGCGGGCATTCATTTTCAAGAAAAGGGAGATTCTTCAGTCGTCAACTGCGCTTCGCTTCGTTGATTCCTTCTGAGTGACGTGTAGTTGTAAAGTTGTCCTGCTATTAGCAAACAGCTCATCTACCCCGTCACTCAGACGAAGGCTCCGCCTGAGGAAGAGTCTCCCTTTTTTCGGAGCCCGGGGTGTATTCAAGCTCTTTTTCTCAATTAGAAAACCCCCTCAATCATCCCCCTCACTCGCGGCAATCTGCGCATCGAGGATTTCCTCAATCGCCTTGAGCGTTGCGCTGTCTATCTGCGAATCGGCTTTACGGGCTTCTGCTTTCGCCTGCTTCTTCATGTACCGAAACATGGCATTTTTCTTTATCTCGTAGGCGATATACACGGTGTAATCACTGCCGTTGTAGTATTTCTCTTCGCCTATTTTTCTCAGGTCGCTGATGTTCGTGTTGATCACCTGCCGGGATAGGCTCTGGAATTTTTCTCCCACCTCGGCGGCGTCGAGGTTTTCGGTTTGCGTCATGTACTGATCGGTCACATTGCGCATGTTGGTTTCCACCTGTCCGGCAAGTTGGGTCTTGGCCTGCATGTCGGCACGGCCACGGGCGATGTTGTCGCTCGCGCTTACCCCTTTGCCCGTGGCGCGAAAGAAGCGGTTGTTCGATTCGTACTTAGAGCCCGTAAACGGCTCTTTCACCTTGTCGCCCATGGGCCCGGTTGATTTGCAGGATGCCAGGACGGCAATGAAAATGAATAAGGAGAAAAAATGGCTGGCTTTCATTTCGTATGTTTTAAAAGATCGTAGTAAATTCCGTGCCAAATTACGTGAAATGCCCTTGAACTCGCACCGCTGCGCTTACATTTGTGAACATGAACAGTGAAAAAAAAACCGGTTGGGGCCTGGCCCTGAGCGGTGGTGGTGCCCGGGGCGTGATTCACGTCGGGGTCCTCAAAGCCCTCGATGAAGCCGGTATAAAGCCCGTATGCATCTCGGGAACGAGCATCGGCGCAGTTGTAGGAGGATTTTACGCGGCGGGCATTACCCCTGATGAGCTATTGGTCTACTTTCGAAAGCAAAGCTGGATCCGCACCTTCGGGATCAAACCGGGGCTATCTGCATTTCTGGAAATGAAATCGCTGAAATCCTTGCTCGAAAAGCGGCTCACTGACGATTTTGCTGAACTTGAAATACCCTTTTGCTGCGTGGCGACCAACATCCGAACGCGAAGCAGCGAGGTACTCGATTCGGGAAGTCTCCATGCGGCAATCACCGCTTCTGCGTCGATACCCTTGCTCTTCGCACCTGTTGAAATAGACGGAGTGAAATACCTCGACGGTGGTGTGACCGATAACATCCCTTCTGCCGCCCTCGCGGGCAAGTGCGATCAGATACTCGCTGTGGACGTGAACCACACCGCTGTGCCGGGCAGTGCTGACAACGTCAAGAATATCGCCATTGAAGTGTTTTTGACCGTTCTCAAGAACAACAGCAAAGAGGGCCGGGAACTCGCAGACCACGTTATCAGCCCCGAAATGGGAAAGGAGTTTGACCTGCTCGATTTTTCCAAGGCTGACGAATTATTTGAGAAAGGATACAGGGCAGGAAAAGAGTGGACGGACGCCCTGCTCGACAATAAATGACTAATTTTACCTAAGCAAAAGCACCTTAAATCGGTAAGCCGTGAAAAGTATCCTACTCGCACTCGACGTTGAAAATTTTAATGAAAAACTCGTTTCAATATCCCTCGACCTTTGTCGGCAATACGACGCCAAGTTGTGGATTATCCACGTTGCGCCCTTTCCTTCCGACTATCTGGGCAAAAAAGATGGCCCGGAGTACATCCGCCTCACTGTGGCCGAGGAGCTCGAGCACGAATACAGTTTTTTGCAAAGTCTATCTGAGCGCATTTCCGGTGAAAAGGTAGAAGCCGAGGCCTTGCTCACAGGAGGCGAAATTGTCGCCACCATTATTGAGCAGGCTGCAAAGCTGGATGTCGGCATGATCATCACCGGCGTAAACCGTCACGGCTTCATCGCCAATGCCCTCGGCGGCAACACCGCCCTCGAAATCATTAAGCGAAGCAAGGTGCCAGTTATGAGCATTCCGCTGAGGTAACCTCGTAGATCAGGATGTGAGGCTTTTTCCTTAATCGGAAATGCCATTCTGTCCTGAATGTCTTTCTATACCGCGAATACAACCCTTCTTCGCCTGTTTTCGGTGGGGCGTTTCCTGTGCAAGACCTGCGTTTCAATATAATTTAAGGGGTGTTGCGGTGCCATTTGAGAAGTATCATTCCGAAAATTCCTATTTTCATCACCTTAAGCGCCTGACATGAAAAATGTACTCCTCACCATAGATGTTGAAAATTTTGATGAATCGCTTGTCGCTTTTGCCCTGGATCTGTGCAGGCGGTACGAGGCCAAGCTCTGGATTATCCACGTCGTTCCTTCTTCCGACGATCACTACATTCCTTACGATGTCGGGCCCGAATACATGCGTGTGAGCATGGCCGAAGAGCTTAGAAAAGAGCACCGCCTCCTCCAAAAACTCGCCGACAGGGTGTCAGGTGAAAAGGTGGATGCCGAAGCTTTACTTATCGGCGGTGAGATCGTGGATGGAATCATCGATCAATCTGTAAGCGTAAAAGCCGACCTCGTAATAACGGGCGTTAACGAACACGGCTTTCTGGCCAACGCCTTGGGCGGTAACACTGCCCTCGAGATTATCAAACGAAGCGAAGTGCCTGTTTTGACTTTTCCCCTTGAATGATGCCTACGGATTTACCGATTCAGCTGCATCGACCATTTTCGCAGTTTCGGGCTTAACCTTCAGCGGGCGCATGTTGAGTAAAAATCCCGCCGCCACCACAACCGATAGTCCGAACATGCTGTACCATAATGCATCAAACCCGCTGACTTTGATGAGGTAGGTTCCCAAAAGGGGGGCAACAATGAAAGCTGCAGAATAGGTCATGGAATAAAACCCGAGGTATTTTCCCCGGTTGCGCTTCCCGGCTTTGGTCACGGTGTAAGTGGTGAGGTAGGGCATTACAAGGATCTCCGAAATACTGAGCACGGCCATGGAAAAGTATAGTGCGGCTATGGTCCCGGAAGCCGTAAGTATGATGTATGAAAGTCCGGCCATTACCGACCCGATCGACACCACCCGCCGCAGCGAAAACTTGCTGCCGAGGGCATGAACCAGGGGCATTTCAACCAGGAATACGATGAGGCCGTTGAACCCGAGAATCCACCCGATCTGATTTTCAGGAAGGCTGTACACATCTCGGTAATAGATCGGAAGGGTGTTGAATATTTGAAAAAACACCACGGCAAAGCCGGCCGTCAATACACCGAAGGCCAGGAACCGCAGGTCACGGTAGGGGGACGTATTTGGTTCTGCGGTTTCGCCTTCCGAAAGTTCATTGGCCGAGCGTCGTGGCGATTTATTGTAGAAATAGACGAAAAAAAGCAGGCCCGCGAGCATGCAGGTGGCACCGTCCACGTAGAAGAGCAGTTTGTAGCCTCTGACCGCCAGAAATCCACCGACTGCGGGCCCAATGGCGTAGCCAAGGTTCACGGCCATGCGGTTCAGACTGAAGGCGCGCACCATATTTTCCGGAAGGGCGTGCTCCGAAACCGCTGTGGCATTGGCGGGGCGCAGCATATCTGTAACGGTGGTGAGCAGAAAAAATCCCGCCGCCAGCCCCGCAAAGGTTTTCATCTCAAACAGTAGAAAAAATCCCGCTCCGCCTACCACGAGAGAAAAAAGCTGAACCCTGAAGCTCCCGAACTTGTCGGTAAGGTAGCCACCTGCAAGTGATCCCACGAGCGACCCGGCACCAAACATGGAGAGCACAATGCCCGTTTGGCCCAGTGAGAAGCCCAACTCATTGCTGAGGTAAATACTCAGAAACGGCAATACCATGGAGCCGCTTCTGTTGATAAGCAGCACCAAAGACAGCATCCACACAGGCGGCGAAATGCCCGCGTAGGCTTTTACATAGAGTTTGACGAGATGCATCGGAAGATTGTTGCCCTGTTGCAAAGGCACCCGACACGGGCGCATTCGCAGCAAAAAGGGCCGCAAAGGTATGCGAAAGGAATTCGATGCATTAAATAATTTTGCAAGAAAACGATCGGATCAATTTCGCAATTTGCGTTCTGCTCCGCGCACTTTATTGGTGAGGACGTCGTCTTCGATGAGGCAGTGCAGGCGCAGGTCGCTCATGAGATGCGCGATGCGCTTTCGCAAAATTCGGAAGGCCATATCACCGCTGTATTTTGCTTCGAGGCTTTGAAGCAGGGAGTCGAGCTTTATGATGTCGTCATCGTGGTTGGGGTGATGTGCGGCAAAGGCTGAGGTGCTGTAAGAAATCATCTCCGATACGAGTTCTTTTCCGCTTGCGAGGGCCTCTAATTGTATGGCGTAGGGGAAAAATAACTCCTCTTCGAGGCCGATGTGGGCATGGAGGTCATTCGCAAATTTCCCGAAAAGGGGAATGGCTGCATCTGTCAGCAGGGTGTCATTGTAACGCATTGAAAGGGCTTCCAGACCTGCCTCTATCTGTGGCAGAATGCGTCCTAGGTAGTCGGCATGTGTGCGCTTGAGGTAGTCGGCGAGCAAGGAAATGCTGTAGGGCTCAAATTGAGCGGCCGTAGCCTTGTCCAAGTCGAGGTAGGTATATGCAAGATCTACCAAAAATTGAGATTGCGCCGTGGGGCATGGACGCGCCGTAACGCTGTAACTGTTGCTGTAACGAGCAGGCAGGTGCGCCAGTTCGGGGTGATCACAAATGAGGGCTTCTAATTCTTGAATTTGTCGCATGGTGGATAATCTTTCCGTGAAAGTACGCCTGATGACTTGTTGCCACAATCCCCTTTTTCTGGTATATTCGATTTGCTTCTTGCTATAAGTGTCTAAAAATGTGTTTATTGCTATCTATGCTGCCGTCCTTTGAGAAGCGGGGAAACAGGCCTTTAAATATTCACATCAACATGTTGGCAGAAATCAATTGCGAATTTCTCTCCATGTCTGCACTCCTTTCAGTGGCTTTGCAAGCTCAAAACCTGCTTTATTACTTTTTTTGGCACTTCCTTTGCCATAAGGTTCTACGAAATTTTTACATTTGATAAAAAACCAATACACCACAATACTATGAAAACAATAATGACCCTCGCATTCGCACTTTTTGTTTCGGTGTTTTCCCTTCAGGCTCAAGATTATGCCGCAGTCGAAAAAGAAGCCCGCGCCAACACTGACAAGCTTGCAGAGACTCTTGAACTGACAGAAGAACAGGATGTTCTCGTATACAGACAAAATTATGAGCTCGCTCAAAATATGGCCCGCCTGAAGAGCATGGATGCTCCCAAAGAGGAGAAGGAAAGCATCAAAAAGTCGTACGCTAAGCGCTATGAACAAATGCTTAAAGATATCCTCGACGAGCAGCAGTACGCCAAGTACAAAGAAAGCAGCGCCGGGAAAAAGGGTAAATAAGCCCTGTAACATTTTGAAAACCGATCTTCAGGGTCGGTTTTTTTTTGCC
>JAIVHQ010000259.1 GCA_020200995.1 Flavobacteriales bacterium | reverse complement strand
GATTGATGTAGATGTAGGCAGTATCGAGCCATTCAGACTCAAAATTGCCGTAAAAAAGTACGAGCCGCAGTCCGATAACGGACAATGCGACTCGCAGTGAGATTTGCAAATTCGGGTGGGTCATGCGGCTTTAACCATTCATGGTCACCAGGAATTCTTCGTTCGAACGGGTTTGTTCGATGCGGCCTTTCACAAACTCCATGGCTTCCACGGGGTTCATATCGGCGAGGTGCTTCCGCAAAATCCACATGCGCTGCAGGTGGTCTTTTGACATCAGCAGGTCTTCGCGGCGCGTACCCGATGCCTGAATGTCGATGGCGGGGTATACGCGTCGGTTGGCAATCTTGCGGTCGAGCTGCAATTCCATGTTGCCCGTTCCTTTGAATTCTTCGAAGATCACTTCGTCCATTTTCGAACCGGTGTCGATGAGGGCTGTCGCCAAAATAGAGAGCGAGCCGCCGTTTTCGATTTTTCGCGCAGCACCGAAGAAGCGCTTGGGCTTCTGCAAGGCGTTGGCATCCACACCACCCGAGAGCACCTTGCCCGATGCGGGCGACACGGTGTTGTATGCACGTGCGAGACGTGTAATGGAATCGAGCAGGATGCATACATCATGTCCGCATTCCACCATTCGCTTGGCTTTTTCCAGCACGATATTGGCAATCTTCACGTGGCGGTCGGCCGGCTCATCGAAGGTAGAAGCTACCACTTCCGCGTTTACCGAACGTTTCATGTCAGTGACTTCCTCGGGGCGCTCATCGATCAACAGGATGATGAGGTACACCTCGGGGTGGTTCGCTGCGATGGCGTTGGCCACGTCTTTGAGCAATGTTGTTTTACCCGTTTTCGGTTGCGAAACGATGAGTCCGCGCTGTCCTTTCCCGATGGGAGAGAAGAGGTCGATGATTCGGGTGCTGAGGTTCTTGTTGTCACCGGCGAGGTCAAATTTCTCGTCGGGAAACAGGGGAGTGAGGTATTTGAACGGCACGCGGTCGCGAACGAAGTCGGGGGTGCGGCCGTTGATTTCTTCCACTTTGATGAGCGGGAAGTACTTTTCACCTTCTTTCGGCGGACGTACATATCCTACTACAGTATCGCCGGTTTTGAGGCCGTAGAGTTTGATCTGATTCTGCGCCACGTACACATCGTCGGGTGAGTTGAGGTAGTTGTAGTCAGACGAGCGAAGGAATCCGTAACCGTCGGGCATGAGTTCGAGCACCCCTTCTGAGGGAATAAACCCGTCGAAGTTGTAATAATCTTCGCGGGGCTTGCGCTGCTGCTGTTGTCCACGGTTGTCGTTTTGATTGCGGTCCTGGCGCTGCTGATCCTGTCTGTCCTGTCGCTGGTCCTGTCTTTGATCCTGGCGCTGGTCTCGGTTTCCGCGGTTGTCATTGCGGTTGTCGTTCCTGTTGTCATTTCGATTATCGTTGCGATTATCATTGCGGTTGTCGCTTCGGGTATCACCTTGATTATCGTTCCGATTATCGTTTCGATTGTCGCCTTTATTGTCATTGCCCTGGTTTCCGCGTTGGCGGTCGTCCGGAGCGCTTTTTTGTTGATCGTTTTTGTTGTCGTCGCGGCGTCCTTGCGGCTTGTCGTCTTTTGCGTGGGTGCCGTCCTGATTTCCGCGACCTTCGGTCGGGTTGCGCTGACGAGGGTTGCTCTCGGCGCCTTTGGCGGCATTATCCCCACCACGTCCGCGGCGGGTGTTGGCTGCGGGCTTGGGCACGCGCTCTGACTTTTGGTCGTTTCCTTTCGAATCGGACTTGGCCGATTTGTCACCGTCCGAGAAAAGGTCTTTGTCTTTTTTGCCTTCTGTTTTAGGAGGGTCTGCTGCAGTGGCAGTTACCGAAACAGCTTTTGGCTTTCGGCCGCGCTTTTTGGGTTCAGCAGATGCTTCCGATTTCTTGTCGGCCGCAGGTTCTTTCTCGGCCTTGGCGGGCACTTCTTTTGCTGGAAGCACTGCTTGCTCGTCGAGGATTTTGTAAATAAGGTCTTGCTTTTTGAGCGCTTCAGTGCGCTTCAACTTGAGTTCTTTGGCGATTTCGCGCAACTCGGCTACTTTGAGCCCGTTAAGTTCAATGATGTCGTACATCGATGGATGATAAAATTAGATGGTATGTGAAACACTTGTATTCTGTTGGAATGGGACAGTACAGGAATCGTTTCTGTCCCGATGCGATATTGCAATGATACAACAAATAAGACGAAGCGCCGCGAAGGAGCATGAAAAAAATAACAACCTAAAGTTTATATTCGTCCTTTATATTAACTCTTATCTTTGGCCTTTTCAACTACGACGCATGATTCAACGCATCCAAACCATCTACCTTTTTCTTGCCGCAATTTGCGGAGCTTTAACCTTTTTTTTCACCTACGCCCACTTTTTACAGGGCGATGTGAAGGTCGCAGAGTACGCCATGTTCGGTGTTTTCAACGTTCAAAGCGACACTTTTGAAATGTCCGGCCCCTACGCTTTTCCGGCCTGGGTGTTTGGCGCACTGACCACCTTGCTGCCGCTTATTGCGATTTTTCTATACAAGAAGCGCCCCGTGCAGTACCGCATTGCCCGCCTTGCATTTTTGGCAAACCTAACTTATGCCGTCTATCTGTTTTTTGCCACCGATGCCATCGCCGAAACCCTTTATCAAGGCGATATTTCGGTGCTTCACCACATTGGTTTCTATCTTCCTGTGGCGGCCCTGCCGCTGTGCTTTTTGGCGGTGAGGGGGATTAAAAAGGATGAGGCTTTGGTCAAGTCCCTCGATCGAATTCGCTAAAGGGGCTGTCTTTAGAGCCCCCTGACTACATAAAGCTATTCTCATGCCACCGGTCATGCTACCGGCTTGATCCAAGGACTTGTTTCCGGGAGTGCTAACGAATTTTATGATCCGGCCACTTGAGTGTGGCGGCCGACCCCGATTAGGGTTCCAAGCTCCTCTCAACGTCACTCAGAACGTAGCGCAGCGGAGTGAAGAGTCTCCTTTTTTTAGACTTATGTTTATTTAAGTGAGGATTCACCAGATATCATGTCTTTGGTCATGCTACCGGCTTGATCCAAGGACTTGTTTCCGGGAGTGCTAACGAATTTTATGATCCGGCCACTTGAGTGTGGCGGCAGACCCTTATTAGGGTTCCAAGCTCCTCTCAACGTAACTCAGAAAGTAGCGCAGCGGAGTGAAGGGTCTCCCTTTTTGTGGATTAATGTTTATTTAAGTGGGGACTTATCCGATATCATGCCTACAGTCATGCCTGGGTTTGATCCAAGGACTTGATCCAAGAATTTGATCTTCGAGCTGCGCTATGCTCGGCTCCAATGTCAAAGCCGAGACGGTGCAAAAGACTGAAATGAAAAAAGTGCTCATTGCCGCAATGGTTTGCGTAGTTTGCTGCCTGCAAACGGCCTCCGCGCAGGATTTTTCTGATTCCAATTCCGGTTATTTTCTGAGCGCGCTTCGGGTCAATTCGGGGTTCGCCTATATTCCTCATTCAGATGGTGAACTTCAAAACCATCATGAGATTACATGGAGCACACAGGTGTCAGTTTCGATTACCCGCGGCCTTTATGCCGGTGTTCAGGTCAATTCGATACACACGCGGGGTACACAGGTGCCAACCGAAAATTTCTTCTTGACGGGTGGTTTTTTGCAGTACGACTTCATCAAGAATGAGAAGGCAATGGGCTTTCTCGAGCTGAATTACATGCAAGGGGATTATTGTACCTGTCGCCCGGAAGATCCTTACCGCAAATCAGGATTGCACTACATAGGCTTCGGACCGGGGCTTGATTATCCCATTTTGCGCAGCAACTTTTACGTAAGTGGATCTTTCCTTTTCCACTTCATTCTGAACGATTTTCAAGAGAAGTACAATTACAATATTTACAAACTGGGATTGAGCTACAGGTTTGGAAAGCCCAAAATGTAGATGGCTTGGCTCAACGTCTATTTTTAGGAGATTTATTTTAGCCTTTCGGCAAAAAATGAAGAGTCGAAAGTCACGACCTACTCCGGCTTCCGAGCTCTACCACGCGTAGGTTTTCGAGTTTTCCTTTTTCCACTTCAAACTTTAACAAGGTGCGCACCTTGTGAAATCCGTGTCGCCCTGCGGCGCCCGGGTTCATGTGAATGTGGCCGAAGCGCTTGTCGCGCTCCACACGGCAGATGTGCGAGTGCCCGCAGACCAACAGGTCCGGCTTTTTTGCCGTGAGCACCTCCCTGATGGGCGGCTGATAACGTCCGGGCGTACCCGCGATGTGGGTGATCCACACGCGGAGGCCTTCGGTTTCGAAATGCAGATTTTCCGGAAAGGAAGCGCGCAAATCGCCCCCGTCGATGTTGCCGTAAACGGCGCGCAGCGGCGCCAACTCTGCCAGTCGGTCGGTGACATCGGGCACGCCGATATCTCCCGCATGCCATATTTCATCGCAGTCTTTGAGGTGTGCGATGATGCGGTCGTCGAGGTAGCTGTGGGTGTCAGAAATCAATCCGAAGCGTTTCATGCTTTAGCCTTACTTTTGCAAAAAAATTAGAATCCGCTTGTCCCGCTATTTTCTCCACCTCGCTTTTGACGGATCGCAGTATTGCGGTTGGCAAATTCAGCCCAAAGTTAGCACAGTTCAAGAGACCATTGAGCGCGTGCTTTCGCTGTTTGTGCCCGACCATCGAGGGGTGATGGGTTGCGGCCGCACCGATACGGGGGTGCATGCGCGGAGTTTTTACGCCCACTTCGAGACCGAGGGTGAGCTGCCCCCTGAGTTTTTGTACAAGATGAATGCAGTGCTCCCGCGTGACATTGCCATTTACGATTGCTTTGCCGTGGCCCCCGATGTGCACGCGAGGTTCAGTGCCACGCGCAGGCGTTACACCTACCATGTTCACTTCCGTAAAAATCCCTTCCTCAACGCGTTCTCCGTATTCCACCGTTTCGATCTCGACATTGACGCCATGAACGAGTCCTGCGCATCCATTTTGGGAAACCGCGATTTTAGCAGTTTTAGCAAGAGCCAAACCCAGGTTAAGCACAATTTTTGTGAGCTCTTTCGCGCCGATTGGCAAATCAATTCGGAAGGAATGGTGTTTACCGTAGAGGCCAACCGCTTTTTGAGAAACATGGTGCGCGCTATGGTCGGCACTTTGTTTTTGATCGGGGAGGGGAAGGAGGCGCCAACCCACATGAAAAGCGTTCTCGACGCATTGGATCGGGGCGCTGCCGGAAAATCCGCTTATCCGCAAGGCTTATTTTTAGACGAAATCATATATCCGCAATTCAATGGCACAGGTAACAGGTAATGCATTCGACATGGGGCTGTTCGGGCGCGTCATGGAATACGCGAAGCCCTACATGCGGGTGTTCTACCTCGCGTTGTTTTTGACCATTGTACTGGCTGCATTGGGTGTTGCCCGCCCGTGGCTCATCGGAAAGGCTATCGACATTTATGTGATCAACGACGACCCCAAAGGCTTGCTCTACCTCACCCTGCTGGTGGTGGGCATCCTGATGCTCGAGGCTGTTGCGCAGTTTTATCAGACCTATTACAGCAACTGGATCGGGCAGTCGGTGACCATCGATCTTCGCTCGCGGCTTTTTAGCCACATTACGGCATTTAAGCTCAAGTATTTCGACAAGACTGCGGTCGGCACGGTGGTGACGAGGTGCGTGAGCGACATCGAGACCATTTCGGCTATTTTTTCACAGGGACTGCTCAACATCCTCGGTGAGTTGCTCAAGCTCATTGTGGTGATCGCGGTGATGTTTGCCATCAGCTGGCAGCTCACCTTGTACAGCCTGGTGCCTATTCCGTTTCTCGTCCTGGCGATGGTGGTGTTCAAGAACTCCATCAAGAAGTCATTTCAGCAGGTGCGTACACAGGTGTCACGGCTCAATGCATTTGTCCAGGAGCATATTACGGGAATGTCCATTGTTCAGGTATTCAACCGCGAGAAGGAAGAGAAAGATAAGTTTATCGAAATCAACCGCAGCCACCGCAAGGCCCACATTCGGTCTATTTGGGCGTACTCGGTATTCTTTCCGGTGGTCGAGATTCTTTCCGCCGTGTCGCTGGCCCTGCTCGTGTGGTGGGGTGTGGGCGGCGTGATCGAAGACAAGGTGACTCAGGGCGATCTCGTGGCTTTCATCCTGTTTATCTACATGCTCTACCGCCCCATACGTCAGCTCGCCGACCGATTTAACGTGTTGCAAATGGGCATGGTGGGCTCAGAGCGCGTTTTTGGAATGCTCGATATCGATGAGCGCATAGAGGACGAGGGCAACCTGAAGACGGGGATTCGCGGCAACATCCGATTTGAGAACGTTTCTTTTGCCTACGTGGACGAAGATTACATACTCAAAGACCTCAGCTTTGAAGTGGAAGAGGGGCAAACTGTGGCATTCGTGGGCGCCACGGGAGCGGGCAAATCTTCTGTGATCAACCTGATCAACCGTTTTTACGAATTTCAAAAGGGCGACATCTACTTCGACGGGAAGAGCATTCGGGACTACGATGTGTCCTACTTGCGCTCTCAGGTGGCTGTAGTGCTGCAGGATGTATTTCTGTTTTCGGATACCATCGCAAATAATATTACGCTGAACAACCCCGACATCAGTCGCGAGGCTGTGGAGAAAGCCGCCGAAGCTGTGGGGGCTGCCGGATTTATCGAAAAGATGCCCGGTGCTTACGATTACGACGTGATGGAACGCGGGGGCATGCTCAGCGTGGGGCAGCGCCAGCTCATCAGCTTCATTCGGGCTTACGTTTACGAGCCCAATATCCTCATCCTCGATGAGGCCACTTCATCTGTCGATACCGAATCGGAAATTCTGATTCAAAATGCCATCGATAAACTTACCGAAAACCGCACCAGCATTGTGATCGCACACCGCCTCAGTACCATCCAAAAGGCCGATAAGATAATCGTAATGGATAAGGGCCGCATTGTGGAGCAGGGCAGCCACCAGGAGCTCCTCGATATGGAGGGAGCTTATAAAGAGCTTTTCGACCTTCAGTTTAAGGAGTGATCTATGGTTCTCTTTTTTAAAGGATCTTGTTGTGATTAGATTATGTCAATTCAGTCAAGTGGCTGGATCATAAAGTTCGATAAGCAACTCTCATGATCAAGCCAAAGGCATGGGCGCACGCAGTTCTAAAAAGCAAGGAGTCCCGCCGCGGCCGGATGACTGACTTGTGGCGATTTTTTAACAGCAAGTCCTTGGACCAAGCCGAAGGCATGGGCAGATCGCAGATCAAGCCACAGGCATGATAGCGGACTTTATGGACAGATATTATTAAAGCTTATTCGCCAGGTACCCCGCAGTAATCGACTCCTTACATTCCGCCAGCCCTTCAGGAGTTCCCGCAAATACGAGGTTGCCGCCGGCATCGCCGCCGCCCGGTCCGAGATCGATCACCCAATCGGCGCACTTGATGACGTCTAGGTTGTGTTCGATCACCATCACACTGTGGCCCTGGTTGAGCAGTTCGGTGAAGCTGGCGAGGAGTTTGGCAACGTCGTGAAAATGGAGACCCGTGGTGGGCTCGTCGAAGATGAAAAGGGTGTTGGGCTCGCGGTCGCCTTTGGCCAGAAATGCGGCCAACTTGGTGCGCTGCGCCTCGCCGCCGCTCAGGGTGCTCGACGACTGCCCGAGTTTTACGTATCCCAGTCCCGTTTTTTCGAGGGGGGTGAGTTTTTCGACGATTTTTACTGCAGTGTTATTTTTGATGTCTTCAGCGAAAAAAGCGATGGCCTCGGTGACCGTCATGCTGAGCACGTCGGCGATGTTTTTGCCGCGGTATTTTACTTCGAGGGTGTCCGACTTGTAGCGTCGACCTTTACACGAATCGCAAGTGAGGGCGATATCGGCCATAAACTGCATCTCGATGCGCACCACACCCTCGCCCTCGCAGGTTTCGCAGCGTCCGCCCTTTACGTTGAAGCTGAAATGGCCTGGCTTGTAGTTGCGCACCTGCGCCATCTTTTGCGAGGCGTAGAGGTTGCGGATGTCGTCGAAAGCTTTGACATAGGTCACGGGGTTGGAGCGCGAACTCTTGCCGATCGGGTTTTGGTCCACAAACTCCACGGCTTTGATCGCTTGCAGGTTGCCGCCCAATTCGTCAAAGTCGCCGGCCTTTTCGCCGTAGGCACCAAATTGCTTTTGCAAGGCGGGGTAGAGGATGTTGCGCACGAGGGTGCTCTTTCCACTGCCGCTCACGCCGGTGATAGCGGTGAGGCATTCGAGCGGAAATTCCACGTCGATGTTGCGGAGGTTGTTTTGGCTCGCTCCTTTGACGGTGATCTTGTGCTTCCATTTGCGCCGCTTCTCGGGCACGGCAATTTCGACACGCCCAGTGAGGTAATCTGCGGTCAGCGAATTTTTTGCCGACAGGAGGGCTTCGTGGTTTCCCTGAAAAACGACCTCCCCGCCGTGAGTTCCCGCGCCTGGTCCTATGTCGATGATCTCATCGGCGGCTTGCATGATCTCCTCGTCGTGCTCGACCACGATCACGGTGTTGCCGAGGGATTGGAGGGAGCGCAGCACGCCGATCAGCTTTCGCGTGTCGTGGCTGTGCAGTCCGATGCTCGGCTCATCGAGGATGTACATCGATCCCACCAGGCTGCTGCCGAGGCATGTGGCGAGTTTTATGCGTTGCGATTCACCGCCCGAGAGACTGTTGCTCAGGCGGTCGAGGCTGAGGTAACCCAGACCCGTTTCGTTGAGGAAGTGGAGGCGCGATTCTATTTCTGTGAGGAGCCGCTTGGCGATTTGGCGGTCGGTCTCGCTTAGGTTGATGTTTTTGAAAAGTGTGAGGCTGTCGCTCACCGGCATTCGGAGGATCTCCGTGATGGAGTGGCCGTCTACCTTTACGTGTTCCGTCTCTTTCCTCAAGCGCGAGCCTTTGCAGTCGGGGCAGGTGGTTTTGCCGCGGTAACGGCTCAGCATCACGCGGTATTGAATTTTGTACGACTTTGATTCGAGGTACTTGAAAAATTTGTTGAGGCCGTGAAAGTGCTTATTGCCGGTCCAAAGAAGTTCTTTTTGAGCCGCAGTAAGTTCGCGGTAGGGGCGGTGAATGGGAAAATCGAATTTATCGGCTGTGGAAATGAGTTCGTTTTTCCACTCGCCCATGGTTTCACCGCGCCAGGCAGCCACGGCATCCTGATAGATGCTGAGCCCTTTGTCGGGAATCACAGCTTCGGGGTCGATGCCGATCACACTGCCGAAACCCTCGCAGGTGGGGCAGGCGCCGAGGGGATTGTTAAAACTGAAAAAGTGGTCGCTCGGTATCTCGAATTCGATGCCGTCGCGTTCGAACCTGTTGGTAAAAGTGCGGGTCTCTTCAGCATCAGTAAGGGCCACGATGTTGCAGGTACCGTGGCCTTCAAAAAAGGCCGTTTCGGCCGAGTCGCCGATGCGGGCCAGGTTTTCTTCGTCGCAGGGTTTGTTGACAATGCGGTCTACCACGACTTCGAGCTCAGTCTTTTTCGTGATGCGAACGGTCTGTCCATTAACGCGGATGCGGGCATAGCCCTGTTGCTTGAGTACTTCCACCTGCTCGGCAGGGGTGCGATCTTTCCTCGGGGCGATGGGCGCGGCGATGAGGCACCTGGTTTTTTCCGGAAGGGAAGAAATATAAGCTGTGACGTCGCCCACGGTGTCGCGCTTTACCTCCTCGCCCGATACAGGACTGATGGTGCGGCCCGCCCTTGCAAAAAGCAGGCGGAGATAATCATAAATCTCGGTCGAAGTGCCCACGGTGGAGCGGCCGGTGCGCGTGGCAACCTTTTGTTCGATGGCGATGGCGGGGGAGATGCCTGTGATCGACTCCACTTCGGGCTTGTCCATCTTGCCCATAAACTGACGGGCGTATGAGGACAGACTCTCCACATAACGGCGCTGACCCTCGGCGTAAAGGGTATCAAATGCAAGCGAAGATTTTCCCGAACCCGAGAGTCCCGTGATTACAATAAACTTACCGCGAGGCAGGGCCACACTGATTCCTTTCAGATTGTGTGTGAATGCTTTGTTAATTATAATGTGGGTGGAAGCGGAAACTGCGGGAGGAGCCGTTTTGGGCATGGAGGTCTAAAAAATTTAAGTGGAAGCGGTGAGCAAAGAAACCAAATATTTGGTTGTTATGTCGAGATAACATATCTTTATGCTTCGATGTTCGTAGTAGAGTCCGAACATTTTGTTGTGAAACCTCAAAAAAACGATTGCCTATAGCATACAAGTCTACTCCTAAAAATCTCACACTAACACAGGAGAAGTATGCACAATTTCAAAAACTCCGATCAGGAGCTGGTTCAATCGTACCTCAACGGAAATGACAATGCATTCGAAGTATTGCTCAAGCGGCATCAGGAACGCATATACACACAGATTGTTGTGCTGGTGCGCGACAACGAGGTAGCTGATGACATCTTTCAGGAAACTTTTGTAAAAGCCATTCGCACCCTCAAGCAGGGCAAGTACAACGAAGAAGGTAAATTCTTGCCCTGGGTGTTGCGCATTGCGCACAACCTGAGCATCGACCACTTTCGCAAAGCCAAGAAAATGCCCGCCGTTCGGAGCGACGAGAATTACGACGTTTTCGGCAGCATTGCCCAGGACGACATGAATGTCGAGGAGCAGTGGGTCACCGACATCATCCACAGCGACGTGCGCAAACTGGTGGAAAACCTGCCCAAGGAGCAACGCGATGTGGTGATGATGCGCCATTACGACGGCTTGAGTTTCAAGGAGATTTCTGAAAAGTGCAATGTC
>JAIVHQ010000058.1 GCA_020200995.1 Flavobacteriales bacterium | reverse complement strand
GTATCCTAAGCCTCGAAAATGTTGATCGCATCGAGGGCCTTCGTTATTTTCCCAACCCCGCAGCAGAGCATTTCACCATCTCAAGTCCCAATGATGCGCTCACGGAGATTACCATCTTCGACATCCGCGGCACCCAAGTGGCCCGTCTGCGGCCAAACAATCAAATGGTGGAAATCGATCTCAGCGAATTTGCCTTGGGACTATATATCGCAAGGGTGGCTACATCTTCGCAAGTGAGCAGCATCAAGCTGGTGGTGGAATAGCAGGTAGTAGTTCTACCGACTCAACCGCATTCGTGTAGCCTTGGCCTTTCATCTTTTTTCACATCTTTGCGGCATACAGTCAACTGCATGCGCTTCCTTGGTAACCTCATATGGCTCATTTTCGGTGGTATTCTCATTGCCTTAGAGTACCTCATTGCGAGCGTATTACTAATGCTAACCATCGTGGGGATTCCCTTCGGACTTCAAACGCTCAAGTTTGCAGGCCTGGCGCTTTGGCCTTTCGGCAAAAGGGTTGTCACCCATGATCGCTCCAATGGCTGCCTCTACATATTGTTCAATGTGATTTGGATTGTGGTGGGCGGATTTTGGATTGCCCTGAGCCACCTGCTTATTGGGCTGATTTTCTTTATCACCATCATCGGAATTCCATTTGCCCGGCAGCACTTTAAGATGGCAGCTCTGGCATTGACGCCTTTCGGCAAAGATGTGGTAAGCGAATAGCTGTTTACCTTTTCCCCGCGATTTACTACTTTCATGCGATAAATTAACCGCTATGCCCTCCCCTTTTGGTGACATCCTCCAACACGAAATCGAAACCACCGGAGCCGCTTTTTTGAAAAAACGTCGCCCTCCTGAAGAGATCAGAGATCAGCTCGACCTCGCCTATCGCACCGACGGATTGAGCGTATATGTGGTTGAACTTCGCCCCTCTTACAGTCCGCCCCATAAAATTGAGGAAGAACCCGTCGCCAAAACCACTTTCGTGAAATCAAAGGGAGTTTGGAAAGTGTATTGGATGCGTGGCGATCTCAAATGGCATGCCTACCCGGAAATGCCCGAAGTAAAAAGCATTGGGGAATTTTTCGAATTGGTGGACGCCGATGAGTTGCACTGCTTTTTTGGGTGACTGCTTGTTAATATGACATAATGAAATCGTACGCTCTACCTATTCGAAGCATCACACCTTAGCGATTTCCTCGACATACTTTGATGGCACATCCTTCGTACAAATCAAGTTTGTCCCTTCATCGGGCATGTGAAAATTGATCACTTCACCAATGTACACAGTGTGATCTCCCATATTGAACTCCTTTACCACTTTGCATTCCGCGTATCCCGCGACATCATCGAGGATGACCTGATGGTCTTTTTTGGTGAAAGAAAATCCGTTAATCTTATTCCCATCGATATCCGATTTGGCGGCAAACGCCTCTACCATCTTCTTATTATCGTCGGATAGAAAATGAAGGGTAAACCGCTCGCTGTAATTAATGGTTTCGTTGAGGTCACTTTTCTGACCAACGGCAATCACAATCATAGGCGGCTCAAAGGAAATTTGAGAGACCCAATTTACTGTTCCTGCGGCGATGTAATCTTTATTTCTGGTTTTCATCTCTCCTGCCTCTTTTCGCGCGGTGAGAATGTAGTGTCCGTAAGTGAATGATTTTGATAAATTTTTCATGGTAGTTACTTTTATTTATCAATATAACATTTTTCGGCAGACCATTGTTGACAGATGGGCTTTCGGCTTTTGCCTAAATGAAAAAGACGCACCAGAAAGTGCAAAAACGTTGATAGGCGAGCACCATAAAAATTTCATCTCAAGTAACTCAGTACGGGTCGCAGGTTGCAGGAGCAACACGGATTAAACATGTTCAAAGGCGATCACAATACTCAAATAATCAGAATATACCATCTTTTTGCAATTCCGCGAACCAAGTCTTTTTATTAAGCCGAAGGTATTCAGAATGCATGGCGCACGCGCAATTCCAAGAAGCAAGCCCACCTTTGGGTCAGGCATGATGTTTTTGGTAGTCAATACGATGCCCCGAGATAAATGGAAGAGACTGTTCTTATAAGCAGGCCGTAAAAAACCTAAGGCATGGAACAACGCCGAACGTAGATCAAGCCCGAGGCACGAATATGAAAAATTTAAATAGCTACTGTATTGAGTCTATTATTTATTTTGGTGTCTGATTTTTATGGTTCGAGAGCAAGGCTTGCAAAGGCCCCAAAGCCGCAGTTTACAGGTGGTAAATGAGGATTTTGGGGGCGAGCATAACGCAGCTATCGGAACTTAAAAACAGACACCGTTCATGCTTGTGGCGCCCAGCTTGCACACAACATCCCCTCAGCGGCCTTGCTCGGATGCGCACAAGCTTCGGTCTTGAATCGGGCGCAATTATTACAGTGACGCGTCGCATCGAGCTTGGGCATCATGGAGAAACGGTCGCAGGTATAGTGCTCGTTCACTCTGATGTCGTGCACCTTACAGTGATTTGAAGACGAGAGGGCGGAACAGTGTCCGCAATTTGTAGCTAATCTAATAGGCATGACTTTACGTTTTTGTATTCAATAAGGAAACGCAATCCGAACTGTAAACGTTTAATAATGTGCCAATTGTTATTAAGACCAGTTAAAGGTAAGCCAGCTCAGGCGGCTTCTTTCACCTCTTCATTTTCACCCTTCTCACCTCATTAGGGCCACCAAAGTAACCGGCAATACCGACTGTGAAATACGTGACCGAACCGGAAATATTAAAGGGCTCCCGAAACAATTCGGGATACCAACCCGCGTCAAATTTGAGGTAGAAATATTCACCCTTTTTGGCCTCGCGCTGCGCTTTAGTTCGCAGCAACTGATGCAGCTTAAAATCAAGGGTGAGCCCCGCGCCATACGTGTAGAATTGGTCGGTTCCGATCCTGTCTGCCGCCCCGTCAGAATCATAAAACCTGAAACTTTTTCGTCCGCCGAAAAAGTTTGGGATGAAAGTAAAAAATTCTGTGTTCAGCAATTCATATCCCAATCCAAACTCGAGATTACCAGCACTCACACCAGTGAAGATTGGATCGGGCGGGATGTCCCGTACAGAATTAAAATCGAAGTAAGCAAGGCGCATTATAGCCCTGAAGTCGTTCATGATAAACGCCAACCCGAAATTTAAGAACAGACCGTCGCCAAATACCCGTTTTGAATTGCCCGAGCCCCAAGCCAATCCGACTCCCGGCAAAGGATCAATTACGAACCCAAAGTATTTCAACCCAAAAGGATGGGTGAAATTCGGTTCCGACTCGGTATCGGTCGAAAAGCGATAACCTCCTTGGTTTCGGAGCAATTGTTTTGGACTGTCGGGAAGATAAAATGTTTTTCGATCGGATGTATGGCCCAGTCCTTTTGTCGGACCCGAAAAACGGGTTACGGGTTTATTGAATTGAAGGATGATTTGAGGATGCAAAGCAACACAGACAGCAGGTGGATCTGTCACTTCTCCCGCAAATTTTACAAAGACAGTTTCGGCTGAATCGGAAAACAGGAACGCCTCCTGATCACAGGTCAGGATATACTTTGATATCGAGTCTATGGGTACTCCGCTATGCGTGGTATCTTCATGAAAAACCTGTGTTGAATAGTCATAATAAGCATCAACCCTCACATCAGCCTTGTCTTCTTCGAACGAGATGAAAATGGATCTCGGTATGCAGCTTTGCAAAGCAAGAATCAGGGCCATTGTGGAAATGACCACTGCCCTTTTAGTTCTCAACCCGACACGTGGATGATGTGTCATGAATTTCATTCAGCGGAAAAGTTCCGCGTAATATGATTTTTTCAAATGTATCAATTTTGATGGCTTTGAATGGTCGAGAATAAACTCCCCTTTCAAAAATAAGCTCCATCTCAATCGGGACAGCCGCAAACGGCTTTTCCTCTTCTTGGAACAAAGCAACGTTTAAATTACTTTAGAAGCGTGAATGTGAAACAACGCGTCTTCCGTTTTTCAAATGCTCTGAAGCAATCGGTTATATTCGCACTTCTTCTTTCTCTGAGTTCCTGCTGGTCCTATCGCACAACCTGTGATGCGTCTACGCGCAGTGCCTTTGCCACTGCAGAAAAGCAATTAGCTTACGTAACGAACCCCTCAGAACACCCCTACGCCTGTGACGTGCTGACCAAATCTGAAATATACACGTTGACCAAGGACAGTCTCAGTCCAATAAAAATAAACCTACTTCCGGCGGATAGATTCCTTGGTCCGCATTGCTTGACAAGTCAATTAACGGTGCTCGCATTTACTTTAGGTCAGTACCCGGTAAAATCGAACCGACGGGTGCGCATCAACTTTACAGAACTGAACAGTGGCAATGAGGAGCGAAAGGAATTCGTCTTGGAATATGAAAAACGGATTTGGTTTTGGGACATGTTCTCGTTGAAGAAAAGTGAAAAGAGGGCCATTTCTAAGCAGTTGAGACATGCGTGGTTCACAGAAGATCATCAGTTTGGCGAAAAATAAAATTCAGAATACCGGTATGATGAATGAATCGGTCCTGTTGCTGTTGGGCTGGTCATTTTGTTTCGCAACCTACGGATATATTTTTTTCTACGCCCATGATAGCGGAGAAGGTGAGCTGCCGGTGATGGTCCTTCCGATGGTGGCAGGTATTATTTTTGAAAATTGGCGCCTATCGCGAAATTGGAAAGCCATTCAAATTAAATTGCTTGTCGCCTTGCTCGGCAGTCTTTTTGCTTTTGCATACGGCAAAGGAGAAGTGGTCTACGATTTTGAGCGGCATTTATCCTTTTGGCCTTTCTTCTTTATCTTTTTGTTTGTGATGTATTCCGTTTTCTTCCATGAGGATCGAAGCGTGGTTGGAATGGGGAAGGGCGTCACACTGTTACAAACCACAGCACTCATATACCTTCTTATTGAACGCGAATGGTACGCCATGCTCACAGGAATGTGGGCAATCCTGCTTGTTGTGGTCGGAATTTTTACCGCGTTTACGCTGTACCGTGCATTTTCAAAACGAAAACTCGCCGATCAACAGCGACTTGCACTCAGCTTGTGGAGTTCTCTCATCATGTTGATTTTTTCGGCCGATTTAATTTATCGCGTACTGATATCGACGCCATCGGAGCCCTTTTTGAGTACCAATGGATTGTTAGCAGCCTTGCAGTTCTTTCTATTGGGGGTCAGCTCAATTTACATTCTTCGCAACTTGCAGATGTTGGCCATCTACCTTCCTCACGACGGCCACTTTTACGGCGGCACCCACAGGGCCATCATCAAAAAATTGAACAAGCTGCACATTGCGAGATACTCCAAATCCTTATTGCCAACTGTCGATGCCGTAATCCTCCTGCTTTTGGCATTGCTGCTGTATTCACTAAACTATTTTTACGCTTTCCTGCCGGATTACACTTTGATATGGACCGTCTTTTGGATCTCTCCACTTTTGATCAGCCTGCGCAGAAAACACGCGAAGAGTTAATTTTCATTCTACCCTACTAAAATACCAAGCTTTAGAACTGTGAAGGATCTTAGGTCAAGAGTGGTGCACATGATGCAATCCTAAAACCCTTAAGTGTCCGATCCATCCTGAGATTGAGCAACGCGGGTATTTCAAAACAAAAATGGTCAGATTGCCGCCACAGATTGCGAGTGCGCAGCATTACGCGACTTTTTCCGTGACTTCAAACCTTTGTTTATTAATACATTAATATGTAAATCTGATTTTTTTATTCCTCTCCAAATAACATTCTCTTTAATACATCGTTCTTCTATGCATATGAGCACTACCTATTCCAAAGAACTTCTCAAAGGCACCCTCTCAGCCATCATCCTTAGCCTGCTGGCCGAAGAGGACCGCATGTACGGTTACCAAATCACCCAACGCGTGAAGGAGCTTTCGGGCGAACGCATCCTCGTAAAGGAGGGATCGCTCTACCCCGCCCTCCACAAGCTGGAGGCCGAAGGTGCCATCGAAGTGGAAACGGTCTATGTGGGCAAACGCATGCGGCGCTATTACCGGCTCACCGCCAAGGGAAAAACCGCGAAAACCGAAAAACTCAAGGAGATCTCCTCATTTATGTCAACCCTTTCGGAAATGCTGTTTCCAAACGCCAAAAAACCCGCACTATGAGCCCGCTCACTCACCGCCAAATAGAAACCATCGCCGAAATGCTCGACGAAAAAGGGCTTTCGCCTGCTCTGCGCGACGACCTGCTCGATCACTACTGCTGCGCGGTGGAGACAGAAATGGCTGCGGGCCTCAATT
>JAIVHQ010000431.1 GCA_020200995.1 Flavobacteriales bacterium | reverse complement strand
CTTTTTGAACTCTTCGTTCTCAAACAGCTGAATGTGGAAGGGGATGGTGGTTTTCACTCCGTCCACGATGTACTCGCTCAGGGCGCGGTGCATCTTTTTGATCGCTTCTTCGCGGGTTTGGGCCACGGCGATGAGCTTGGAGATCATCGAGTCGTAGTTGGGCGGAATGGTGTAGCCCGCGTAAACGTGCGTATCGATGCGGATGCCATGGCCTCCGGGCGCGTGGTATACGGTGATGGTGCCGGGGCTGGGGCGGAAGTCGTGAAAAGGGTCTTCTGCGTTGATGCGGCATTGGATCGCGTGCATCTTGGGCTCGTAATTCGCTCCGCTGATGGGGATGCCTGCGGCAATTTTGATTTGCTCCTTGATCAGGTCGAAGGTGATTACCTCTTCTGTGATGGTATGTTCCACCTGGATGCGGGTGTTCATCTCCATGAAGTAAAAGTTGCGGTGCTTGTCGACCAGAAACTCCACGGTACCTACGCCTTCGTAGTTCACGGCTGCTGCCGCTTGAATCGCAGCTTCGCCCATTTTCTTGCGAAGGGCCTTGGTCATAAACGGCGATGGCGTTTCTTCCACGAGCTTTTGGTGGCGCCGCTGTATGGAACAGTCGCGCTCGCTCATGTGGCAAAAGGTACCGAATTGGTCGCCCGCCACCTGAATCTCTATGTGGCGCGGCTCTTCGATAAATTTTTCCATGTAAACGCCGTCATTTCCGAAGGCGGCTTTGGCTTCGCGCCTGATGGCGTCGAGTGAGGGCTCCACGTCTTCTTCTTTCCAGACCACGCGCATGCCTTTTCCACCGCCTCCGGCAGTGGCTTTCATCATCACGGGGAGGCCTATTTCCTTGGCGATTTTCACGGCATGTTTTCCATCTTTCAGCAGTCCTGGAGATCCGGGCACACAGGGCACACCTGCTTTGAGCATGGTGTCTTTGGCCGAGGCCTTGTCGCCCATGCCCTCAATTTGTTCGGGCCGTGCACCGATGAATTTGATTCCGTTCTCTTCGCAAATGCGCGAGAACTTGGCATTTTCCGAAAGGAAGCCATAGCCAGGGTGAATAGCGTCGGCGTTGGTGATTTCAGCTGCGGCGATGATGTTCGGCATTTTCAGGTACGACTCCGAACTCGGAGCCGGGCCGATGCACACCGCTTCGTCGGCAAAGCGAACAGGGAGGCTGTCGGCATCTGCCTTGCTGTAAACGGCCACGGTCTTGATGCCCATTTCTTTGCAGGTCCTAATGACCCGCAGGGCTATCTCTCCGCGGTTGGCAATAAGTATCTTCTTAAACATAAGGCTGGTCGTAAAGTGATGCTGCGTAGGCGCAGGATTAAGACGGATCTACCAAAAACAAGGGCTGGTCGTACTCCACGGGCGAGGCGTCGTCCAGGAGCACTTTCACAATCTTGCCCGAGGTCTCTGCTTCAATCTCGTTGAAGAGCTTCATGGCCTCCACGATGCAGATTACCTTGCCCTTTTTGATCTCGTCGCCCACGGATACAAATGCGTCCTTGTCGGGCCCGGCTGAGCGGTAGAAGGTGCCGATCATCGGC
>JAIVHQ010000258.1 GCA_020200995.1 Flavobacteriales bacterium | reverse complement strand
AAAAAAGCCATGGACCCTGTGCGCAAAGACGTGATTTCGACCGCCAGGAAAGCCTTAAGGTTACTTCGTGGGACGGATTCTGAAGCGCGCAGTGAACTTTCAGCTTGGATTTCCTCTGAAACAGAGAAGAACAGCGAAAGGTACAGCTCGCACCTTTACAATGAGAGTCCACGATCAGCACTGCGCGTGGGAGCTACAGCGGCACAATACAGCGATGATTCACCCTCGGTAGATGGAAGGATTGTGCTGAGGGACAACTTTGCAGCGCTCTTTGAGCGCTACCCCCAATTGCTCGCCTTTGGCGAAGATGTGGGGAAAATAGGCGGGGTAAACCAGAGCATGGAAGGCTTACAGGAGCGCTTTGGCGAAATACGCGTTACCGACACCGGTATTCGCGAAGCCACCATCATCGGACAAGGTATAGGCATGGCCCTCAGAGGGCTGAGACCGATCGCTGAAATTCAGTACCTCGACTACATCTTCTATGCCCTGCAGATATTGAGCGACGATCTCGCTACTTTGCACTACAGAACCAAAGGCGGGCAAATAGCCCCGATGATCATTTCTACCCGTGGGCACAGGCTCGAAGGCATTTGGCACTCGGGATCACCCATGGGTGCAGTGATACACGCACTGCGTGGAATTTACATTTGTGTGCCGCGAAACATGGTGACGGCCGCAGGATTTTACAACACTTTGCTAAAAAGCGACGACCCCGCACTCATCGTGGAACCACTGAACGGCTACCGATCAAAGGAACTACTTCCTGAAAATTTGGGAGATTTCACCGTTCCGCTCGGCATTCCTGAAGTGGTGCGTGAAGGGAAACACATCACTGTGGTATCATATGGTGCAACCTTTAATCTGGCCGAGACCGCTGCTGACGATTTGGCCGAAATGGGCGTGGAAGTAGAATTGATCGATGTTCGCACCCTTCTGCCCTTCGACCGAAACCACATGATCGCCGACAGCCTGAAAAAGACGAACCGACTACTGGTGGTAGATGAGGATGTTCCCGGTGGATGCTCAGCTTATATGCTCGATCAGGTATTGAACAAGCAAGGCGGTTATTTCCATCTTGACAGCCCGCCGCTCACCCTCACAGCTAAAGCCCACCGGCCCGCATTCGGAAGCGATGGCGACTACTTTTCAAAACCTTCTGCCGAGGATATTGTGGAGTCTGTTTATGCCCTGATGCACGATTTTGACCCTGTGAAGTTTCCTCCGATGTACTGAAAGTTTTTCAAGTCGGCTGATGACCAAATATGACCACCTTGCCGGCGTAAGCAGTCGAACCACGGCCATTTAGCCAACTTTCGTTAAAAGGGTGTGGGAAAATAGAACGTTAAATACAATGCTCGGCTTGCATACTTTCGCCGATATTTCTTTTATTTGGCCTGTCAATGGTGTACTTTTCACACGGTTTGTTTAAAACAGAAATATATTGAGAGCGCTTATTCGATCATGTCTTGTGGCCATTGCAACCTTAGTGGCGACCATCTCATACGGGCAAGGCACAGTAAAGGGAACCGTGTATGATGATGCCTCGGGAGAGACTTTGATCGGAGCATCGGTGGTCCTGAAGGGCACGACAATCGGCAAGACTACTGATATCGACGGTAATTTCGAGGTGCGCATTGATGAGAGTCCACCCTTTGTGCTATTGGTAAAGTTTATGGGCTACACCCAAAAAGAGGTTACTGTAGACAGCTTTGACAAGCGATTGAAGATCAGCCTTGGATCTGATGAGGTACTGATCAGCGAGGTGGAGATTGTGGGGAGTAGAATCTCGGAAAAGACGAAACAGTCGGCACTCACCGTGGAGTCGATGGACTTGATGGCCATAAAGGAAGCCCCGAGCGGAAACTTTTACGAAAGCCTCGGAAACCTGAAGGGAGTAGACATCACTTCTGCGAGTTTAGGGTTCAAGATTATAAATACCCGCGGCTTCAACAGCACCTCTCCCGTGCGCTCTCTCCAGTTAATTGACGGGGTTGACAACCAATCGCCCGGGCTCAACTTTTCTCTCGGAAACTTTCTCGGAGCCTCAGATCTCGACATAATGACTGTAGACATCATAGCAGGTGCGAGTTCGGCTTATTACGGCCCGGGGGCATTTAACGGAGTGATCGACATGCGCACAAAAGATCCTTATCTCTTTCCCGGCCTCACTACTTCCATAAAATTTGGTGAGAGGTCATTGTTTGAAGGTGCAGTTCGCTGGGCTGATGCTGTTGAGAATAAGAAGGGTGAAAAACGATTTGGATATAAGATCAACCTATTTTACATGACCGCTTACGATTGGGAAGCCGATAATTTGAATCCAGTGGACGGCTCCTCTGTAACACGCGATAATTTTTCGGGATACGATGCCATCAATAGGTATGCAGATGAAGTAACAGTGGGTGGAAATAATTTTGAGCGCGACCTGAACACTCCCGGTCTGGGTCGTGTATACCGAACGGGTTATGAAGAGAGAGACATTGCAGACTATAATACAAACAACGCCAAAGCAAATTTGGGACTTTACTACAAGTTTAAGAAAGACATCACGGCCCACTATAATTTCAGTTACGGCAACGGAACCACAATTTACCAGGGCGACAACAGAATCAGCCTAAGAAACATACAGTTCTACCAAAACAAGATTGAACTTCAAAAGGAGAATAAATGGTTCGTAAGGTTTTACAGTACCCACGAAGACGCGGGAGATTCCTACGACGCTGTGTTGACAGCCAATATCATGGCGAACACCGCCATGGGGGAAGGCAGCTTTTACCGCAACTACGGTTCATTTTACCGTCAAAATAACGGGCAGCTATACGAGGCAGGAATGCCCAGTCAGTCCGACTTTTCAAGTACCCAACCTCAATTTTCGGATTTCTTCAACGATGGAGTTTTTGACCAGGATGGTTTTCAATCAGCCCAGGTGGCCTGGAGGACAAGTATCATAAATGCCCAAAATCAATGGGCTGCTGAAAATTCTGATTTCATGCAGGACTATAATGACATGATTCGGAGAACGACTGAAAACAGTGCAAGTCAAAATGAGAATCCATATTTCAGACCGGGAACTGCTCGTTTTGACTCTTTATTCAACGACGTCACATCGAGACTTTTCACCGATAATGGATCGCGATTTTATGACAAATCAGCCCTTTATCACGGTCAGGCCGAACGGACTTCCGAAACGGGCTACGGTAAATTCATTTTTGGAGGTAGTGGTCGCATTTACAGACCCGATTCAAGGGGAACTATCTTTGAAGACACATTGACATTCACCAGAGAACGGGTGGAAACAGTGGACCAGGAAACGGGCGAGGTGACCTCTGAAGTGGTAAAAACGGATAGCACCTACAACCGTATCACCAACTGGGAATTTGGTATTTATGGAGGTTATGAAAAAAAATTCATCGATGAGTCACTGACATTCAAAGCCACCATAAGAATGGATAAGAATGTAAACTTCGATGCTGTTTTCTCACCGGCAGCTTCACTGGTTTATCAGGTGGCAGAAGAACATATAGTCAGGGGAGGCGTTTCGGCAGCGGTGAGAAATCCGACAATGGCCGATCAATTTCTGTATTACGATGTTGGTAGGGCTATTCTTGTCGGCAACCTGAATGGCTATGATTCACTTGCTACACTCTCGTCCTTTAACACCGCACGCAATGTGGGATCAAGCTTTGCCTGGGACCTTGTAGAATTTATTGATGTGGCTCCCATAAAGCCCGAACGTGTTCGTACTTTTGAATTGGGTTATCGAGGAACGCTTTCGAACAGATTCTATGTAGACGCCTCATATTACTATAGCGTCTACGATGACTTTATAGGCTTTAATTTTGGTGTGGATTTGCCTTATACTCCTGACAACCCACTCCCACCCGCCTCCTCGCGTGCACTGCGCGTTGCTGCCAATGCCGTCGAACAAATCACCACACAAGGAGCCTCAATTGGCGTGAATTACTACTTCGCCAAGAAGTACGCGCTTACCACCAACTACAGCTGGAATAAATTGCTCTCGGGCGAAGATGACCCCATTATACCTGCATTTAACACGCCCGAACACAAAGTAAATATTGGAATTAATGCCCGGGATTTGAAAACTGATTTCGGTTTATTTATCCTCAAAAATTGGGGATTCGGAGTGAACTACAAATGGGTAGAAGGCTTTCTTTTCGAAGGCAGTCCGCAGTTTACAGGCTTGGTCCCCACCTACTATATGGTAGATGCAGCGGTAAGCGCAAACTTCAAGAAAATCAATACTACAATGAAAATAGGTGCGTCGAACCTCACCGATAACAGGGTTTTCACAGCTTACGGCGGACCCTTCGTTGGAAGGATGGCTTACATTTCTCTGGTATACGAATGGTTAAACCGCTAAAAATTGCTTTCTTTACTTCACAATTCACCCTCATACTCAGTAAAAACTATCACCATGAAAAACAATTTACCTGCTCTTTTATTATCGCTAATTATGCTCGCCGGAGCATATGTGCAAGCACAAACCCGATATCTGGATGAAGTCTTCAACGATGTAGATGTTACCACTGATGTAGCTTTTGGCTTCAACGTGGATGCACTCCGCTCGAACTTCACCGATCAGGCCCAGTTCGGAGCTGATATGGCGGCCGTTACACAGCTCATTAATGACGGGGAAGATGTTCCTCTGAATTACTTTCAATCGAACGGGCAATTGCCGGCTGAACAACAAACAGCCTTAAAGCTTTTCCCTCTCCAGATGGACGTATATACTCCTGCTGATGACGAAGTCACTGATCGCCCGGTAATTATTTACTTGCATACCGGAAACTTCTTGCCTCCTGTTATTAACGGTGGCATCACAGGAAGCAGAATCGACAGCGCCGCTGTGAACAGCTGCAAGCGTTGGGCGAAATCAGGTTACACGGCAGTGTCACTGAGTTATCGACTGGGTTGGAACCCTATTTCCGAAGACCCTGATGTAAGGCGAGGAACACTTCTTCAAGCTGTTTATCGCGCTATTCACGACACCCAAACGGGTGTGCGCTTCCTGCGATCTTCAGCAGTTCAAGGCAACCCTTTCGGTATTGATCCGGAAAGTATCATTCTCTACGGCCAAGGATCGGGAGGATACGTTGCTCAGGCCTATAATACCCTGAATGACTATGGTTCTGAAATCGCTGGTCTGAATAAGTTTATTGGTGAAGATGGCTTGCCTTATGTACTGGAAGCCCGCGACGGTACCATCGACGGTGGGCCCGGAGCGATTCGCCTTCCCGATCCGCTGCAGGAAGCCGGAATCGACCGAAGTATCAGTATGGCAATAAATGCCGGTGGGGCTTTGGCTGACATCTCCTGGATGGACGAGGGAGAAGCGCCGGTAGTAACCATTCACTGCGTCAGAGACCCATTTGCTCCCTTCGGCGACGGAACGGTTGTGGTTCCAACCACAGAAGAAAATGTGGTTGATGTCTCAGGAGGAAACGTGTTTGTTCAACAAGCTGTTGATCTCGGTAATAATGCCGCTTTCGCTGGTATTCCCGACGGAAACGACCCTTTTACCGACAGGGCACGCTCTCTTTATGGTCAGACTTTTGACTACATCCTCGCAGCCCAGCCTACCATCACTGTAGCACCAAGTCCTGAAGGCCTTTTTCCTGTAGTTCTTCCGATCAATTCACTCGGAGGCAATCCATTTACCAACGAAAGCGGTCCTTGGGATTGGTGGGATCTCGCAACCCTCGAAGCAGTTGTTGCAGGAACAAATGCTGCATTGGGACTTACAGGTGATGACGCTTACGACGCTCAAGTACTCCACCAACAAGGCCTCGCAGGAAATCCGGGTATGGGAGCTGAAAAAGGGAATGCGTTTTTGGATACCATTCAGGGCTACGTGAATCCCCGCATCATGTGTGTTCTCGAACTCCCCGAAAATCCATGTGCTTTGAGTGCCAATAACACAAACAGACTGGAAAATGCCACCTCGATATTCCCCAACCCCACCCGCGATGCACTCACCGTGCGCAACCTCATAAGAACTCCTTCTTTAATCACTAAGCCCCCCGAAGAAATGTCGGGGGGCTTTTTGTTTACCTTTGTACCGTGGAAAGAATCACCGAAAAATCGTCGCTATACAACGACCTGGAAAAGAAAACTGTGGCTGAAATACTTGGCGATATCAATAGCGAAGATGCTAAGGTTGCTGCGGCCGTTGCTGATGTGTTGCCCGCAATCACGGCGCTCACTGAAGCCGCTGCTGAGCGGATGAAGCAGGGCGGAAGGCTGTTTTACATCGGAGCCGGCACAAGCGGCCGCCTCGGTATTGTGGATGCATCTGAATGCCCGCCCACCTTTGGCGTGCCCCACGGCTTGGTGGTGGGACTCATGGCCGGCGGAGATACCGCCATCCGCAAGGCGGTGGAATTTGCAGAAGACGATACCGAGCAAGGATGGAAAGACCTCGAAGCCCATGCTGTCGGTCCGCTCGACACACTCGTGGGTATCGCCGCATCGGGCACCACGCCCTATGTGATCGGGGCATTGAACCAAGCGCGCTCTGAGAGGTTACTTACGGGATGCATCACCTGCAACCCGGGATCGCCCGTGGCAGCGGCCTGCGAATTTCCCGTAGAGGTAAACGTGGGTCCGGAATATGTGACCGGCAGCACGCGGATGAAATCGGGAACTGCACAAAAGCTGGTGCTCAACATGATCTCCACAGCTGTGATGATACAGCTCGGTAGGGTGAAAGGCAATAGAATGGTAGATATGCAGCTGAGCAATAACAAACTCGTGGACCGCGGCACTAAAATGGTAATGAGCGAACTTGACATCACATACGAAGCCGCCAACGCACTTTTAAAAAAGCACGGAAACGTGCGAGACGCAATAGAAAAAGGAAAGTAAAAAACGCATGCACGCACTCGAACCGTACTACAACTGGCGACAGCACTACACGGCTGAGGACGACCCTCGCTCCCCCTTCTACGGACGCGAGTACAGCGAATTCGAATTCACCCTCAAGCTCTACGACCATTGCATCCACCCGCAATGGGACGATTTTGGTTCGCAGACCCTCTTTATC
>JAIVHQ010000257.1 GCA_020200995.1 Flavobacteriales bacterium | reverse complement strand
GTACTCGATCAAATGCAGACCCGCAGCCGCTTGTACGAAGTGCTGGGGTACGAGGATTACAACAAGTTCGACAGCAGTTTGTACAACTTTAAGTTGGGGGAGGAGCAGTAGATGTGGCCGTCGCCACGTCTTTAGCGTGGCGACAGTAACTATGGCCTCCGGCCTTTTGAAAATCCCGGTTACCGGTTGAAATTTGGAGTGAGAAATTAGCAATAAGCCGGAGGCTCAGGCGATCCACACTCGCCGGAGTCGAGCGTCGGCGTTGGTGACAATGTTTTGCAGGCATGAAAGTCTTGGCTTTTGGTCATGGGTCATAGCAGGGATGAAGAAAGTCCCTGATTCCGGCGTCTCTATCCTACCAAACCTATTAATTGTTCATCTCATTACACAAAATATCATTATTTTGTGTAATGAGATGAACAAAATGCTATATTTGACTCATGGATCCGTTGATTGATCAGTTAACGCAGCAATTCAGGAGTTTGCTAAAGTCTGTTCCGCAAGGTTTTGTGCGGGGTGTGATGGATATGATCAATTGGGAGCCGAGGCTCATAGGAATTAAAGGGCCGAGGGGAGTAGGCAAAACCGTGATGATGTTGCAATACATCCGTGACCACCTCGGGCAGGCCCTTGACAAAACACTCTACGTATCACTTGACAGGATAGCTTTTTCGGACACCTCTCTGATCGATCTCGCTGAATCTTTCGTAAAGCAGGGAGGAAAATTTCTGTTTCTGGATGAGGTTCACAAATACAAGCACTGGGCAGTTGAATTGAAAAACTGCTATGACCTGTATCCGGAATTGAAAATCGTATTTACCGGCTCTTCTTTGCTTGAAATACTCAACGCACGTGCTGACCTCAGCCGACGTGCGATCGTTTACGAAATGCAAGGACTCTCTTTGCGGGAATTTATTGCCATCGAATCAGGCACAAACTTCCAACCGTACGAGTTAACTGAGATCCTTGAAAACCACGGTGAAATTTCATCCGAAATAAGCCAAAAGGTGAAGCCCCTGCATTATTTTGACAAGTACCTTGTGCAGGGTTACTATCCTTTTTATCTCGAGCAGCCCGAATTGTATTCGCACAGGATAAATGAAGTGGTCAATATGATTCTGGAGATTGAGCTTCCCATGCTCAGGAGTATCGACCTGAGCTACATCCGTCGCTTGAAGCAATTGATGGTCATCATTGCAGCCTCAGTGCCTTTTGTCCCAAATGTGTCAAAACTGAGCGAACGAATTGGCATTGATCGCAGGACTTTGTTGTCCTACCTGCACTACCTCGATGAAGTTAAGCTAACGCGAAACCTGTTCAAAGAAGCCGGTGGAATCAGCAAACTTCAAAAGCCTCAAAAGATTTATCTCGACAATACAAATCTGATGTACGCGCTCAATCCCGCCGGGGTCAACCAAGGTAATTTGCGGGAGGCCTTCTTTGCCAATCAAGTTTCTTACAAACATGATTTGCAGTACACCCAACAAGGAGATTTTCTTGTGGACGAAAAATACACTTTCGAAATCGGGGGGAAGTCGAAGCCGACAAAACAGATCAAAGGGCTGAAAGATGCTTATTTGGCTGTGGATGATATTGAATATGGCGCATGGAGTAAAATTCCGCTTTGGCTGTTCGGATTCACTTATTGAGAATTGGTTATGAATTTGTTTTCCTGAAATAGTGGTGATGCCAAAGCCGGCTTCGGCACTTTGGTCAGTATATAGAAATCGCCTGCTTATAGTCGGACTCCGGTGATATAGAAATTTCATTTCCAACACCAATTTGTCCATAGCACACCACAAATTCACCAAATTTTGTTCACCGGACTGAACAATAATAAGCAGGGACCTCGGGTTCCCTCTGTAAATCCAATTGAAAATTTTGCGCAATCCAGTAACATGACTAAATTGTAACCTTGATATTTAGAAATTTAAATTCTAATTTTCAAGGATGATCGTGCGAAAAATGGATTTCTGATTTTCAAGGATGATTTCGTCAATACTCCCACGAATACACTTCCAGGTATTTATCTAGAAAGCCTATACCCGAGTGCGTGCTTTCAAAAGGTAAATTTGAGTCGTCCTTGTAATAGAAAAGCGACTCTTGACCCTTTTCAACGCCTCTTTGGCTCGATCTGGATTGAAGTCGGCCGCGGTCGTCATAGATCACGTAAACATGCTCATCCTCGTTGGCTCGATGAATCTCTGTCAGCTTGTTGTTTTGGTCGTACCCGATTTGTGCGTACCCCATCATGGCAAAACTTTCTGATATCCCGATGACTTGGTTCCGGTCATTGAGAATGTAACATATGCTCTTGTCGCATAGCTCATTGGCCCGTTTTTCGAATTTTTGGAAGTCGTTGTTTTCTGTGTGGTACACGTAGGCGTAGCTGCCCGTGTAAAAGGCATAGGACACACCCGATTCGTATTCGTTGATTTGCTCATGGACGGTGAGATTCCCAGAATTGTCATAACCAAATCTTTCAGCCGATTCCCTGCGGGTATTGGTGTGCTTTACCGTTAATCTTCCTTCGCCGTCGCGGGTATATACAACGCGTTCCTTCAATTTGCCGCCTTTATTCTCAGTGGTCGACTCTGCGACACGGCCGAGTGAATCGAATAGCAGCGTTTGAGCGGAATACAAAGACCGTTCACCGTTGTTTAGAAATTGGTAAGTTTCGATGGTCAGGTTTTTCGGGATTCGGTCTTGAATTTGCTCGAGCAAAAGGTCTGTATTAGGAGGTTTACTCATGGTTTCGAACGTCCCTAAGGGGGTTAAAAAGCTAAAATCGCTGTATGTCGAGGCCTTTGGTTTCAAATTGGATACAAACCCAAATCCGCTCAGCAGCCTTGTCACCTCCTTCGCCTCGTCGAAAGGCAGAAAAAGTTCAAACGGTCGTCCGTCGTAAATTTTTGAACTTTCGGAATACTCGGGAAAACGAACGGTGAGGCCAAAGCCCTTCCAGACAAAATCCGCTTCAGTCAAATCTATCTGAGTGCCGATATTGCCGTAGGCGGAAAAGTCAGCCCCCGCATACAGGGGTTTATTCGGCGAAAGGGGTTCCAATGATTTCAGGCTGACTTCTGATTTGCGCAAGTGGTACTGCGCATTGAGCCGCGTGTTGATCAAGGCCATCACTTTATCTGCCGCAGAGGGGCTGCACGCCCTTTTGTGACGTGTAATGGAACCGGTTTTCAAATCGGCAATGTAGTAGTGGTGAACGGAAGGATCATCCTCTTCCCTTACGTAGGTGTCCGCAACTTTAAAGTCGTACCGAATAGAAAAAAACAACCTCCCGTTGACTAAAGAAACGGGTTCGCAAGTGATGGACTTTAAATCAGCCATAACACTGCTCGCTGATGTTTGACGACCGAAAAAGGTATTCCCGCTGCCCTGCATTTCTTCGAAGACGGCGAGCCGCGGCTTCAATTCGATCAACAGCCGAAGGTGGTCAGACTCATCATCCGTGAATTTTCGGCAGAGCGGCAACAGGGCCTCGTTGACCGATTTCTGCGCAACATTTTCAGGGGCAGTTGTTTGGAAATACGTCACGGGTATACCTCCCGAGACTTCGAGGTATTCGGGAGTGATATTCACCGAGGCCGGTTCACAGTTCAATTCCTTTTCCGCAAATACATCGTAGATGACTTGCGATTTCAACGCATTTCCCGAAAAGAAAATGAAGAATGCCGCAATCCATAAAGTCAAGTCACCGATTTTCATATGCTACTCAATAAAAAAGTTGATCAGAAGCGCTTTTTCAGTATCGTCGTAGACCATGCGAAGCCTGCTGAATCCTTGAGCGGTCCACTGCTGTTTGAATTTTTCAACGTCGATGATGCGTGCTGTTCCGTTCACATCGGTCACCTCTATGGCGCCATCATTGAGTCGATGTGCCGCAACGGTGAGTTCACCCGAGGCAAATGCACCGCCGAGCAGCAAGAATGAACGCGTTGAAGCAAATTCAAAAGCGGTATCATCTACTTCTGATGCAATGGTTACAACTGCTTTAGGCACCACAAGACCGCGGAAACATTTGCGCTCGGCCTCAAATAACTCCAATTGTTTGGCTGTCGGATACGTGTGAATCATGTTTCTATCATAGAACAAACTGATTTGAGCATCTTCCACCTCAATCTCCAGATTGTCGCCGATGCGAGCCTTTGTATAGCACGCAGCTTTATCGGATGAAGTGCTGAGTTCAAGCGCACCCGATTCGGTCAGATGTATGCTGTTGATGTTTCGGAGCGCGGTGAAGTGTTCGTAATTCTCGTCGGCACTTTTCACCTGTCCCTTTAGAAATGACACTCCTATCCTTTTCGGGCGAATTCGTCCGGTTACTTGTTTGGTCTCCTCAATGAATTGGGTCGATACCTGAATCTCACTCGGATACCCTTTGGTGAGACACGGGTTGAGTGTGAGTTGCAATTGTTTGTCCTCCGGGATGTTGAATGCGATCTTATTGTAAGTGATGAGAGTGAAATCGGAGGTCTTGTAGTTTCGGTTTCCGCCGGTGTAGAGGTTGATGTTAAACAGCGCGCTGAAATTGAGGCTGTCCACAGGTTTCAGATAGGTCGGCAAATAGCTGCTCATCGTGGCGTAGTCGATCAAATCATCCACACGGGGCATGAGGTATTTGACGGCTGCGCGGGTGGTATCGATACACGCGCAGGCTTTCTCGGGAAGCAGAACCTCGCGTTTACCGTTTTTGTAGAGCACGGTTTTCATTTCTCCGTCCGTCGGTTCCGTCCATTCGCCGTGTTTTTTTCCTTCCCGGAAAATGCCTTTCGTTCTTAGGGTGCCGTCTTCCGTGTACTCTTCGTACATCCCGTTCCGCTCGTTGTCTCGGTAAGTCTCTTTCACGAATAGTTCGCCCGAGGGGTGGTAGCGTGTCCAAATGCTGTCGCGCTGTCCGCCGAAATAATAGCTTTGCGATTTCAGCAGGCCCGACTTCGGGAAAAACATTTCCACCCTGACTTTGCTTGAGTCCGATTCGAGCGGTAAGCGCTCTGAAAGCAGATCGCCTTCGGGGCTGTAAGTGTATTCGCTCTGCTTCAATTCGTTGCGCTGACTTTTCAATTGACCGTTGGGATGGTAGGAGAAAATATCCACAGAACCATCGGTCGGGTCAACGATACTTTTGGCGGAGGGCTTGCCGTCAAATGTGTATTCCTCAAGGTCACCGGGCAGCTCGCCCTCCCGCTTAATTCCCCTGAGTCGAGTATGCTCGCCTGACCATTTTTCCGTAAAGGGACCCATTTGCCTGCCGTGTATATAATTTCTGTACAGCAGTGTGTCGCCGGTTAAGGGGTGATAGAATAAAAATTCGCCGTGCGGCACGTCTTCGATAAAATGCATTCGTGCGGCGACATCGCCGTTGCCGAAGCGGAGGGTGTAGTCTCCGTGCTTTACACTGTCGGTGTAAAAAGAATTCGGAACGAGCTCGGTGCCCACCGCTTCGGTGAGCTCTTGCGCATAGGCTGCGCTGTGCTTCGAATCGGAATCGTTATGCGAATAGGTGTATCGTGCAGTGATGGTGCCTTGAGAGGAGTAGTCAATGTACTGCTTAATGCGCGAGTCGGGAATGTAAAACTGAAGGTTGCTCAAGCCACTGTGCATGAAGTACGAAGCGGAGAAAAATGGATATCCGTATTTGCTAATTAAACGAAGGGATTGAAGCGTTCCTTTCGGAGCATAACGAAGAGTGAGCAAGTCATTGTACTTCAATTCAAATATTTCATTGTCGTGAAATGTTTTTTTGATAATGGCCGTTTGGGTAGAATCGTAATACGTAGCTGTGGAAAGCATATCCCCCGGTTCGAATTCCAGTTGCCAGCCGAACATGACATTCGCATCATATCCTTCCTTCAGCCGCACAATGCGGTAGCGGTTGATGGACTCTTTCTTTCCGTCGGGATAATATGTAGACTTCTCACCGTCGAACAAGCCCTCGGTGAAATTGATCTCGTACTTAAGGGTTCCGTCGTTGTACCAACTCCTTGATGTTCCCTCTGCTTTGCCGTATTGCATGAAATCTTCAGAAACCAGGACACCGTCTTTCCACCGCCTTGCCCACCCGTGTTCGAGGCCCTTGGTTCGGCCGTCTATTTCGAGTATTTCAAAGTGTTTTTCCGAGTATTTCTGTCCGTTTTCATCATACTCGATCAAAGGTCCTGTGGGTTGACCCGAGATGTATTCTTGTTTGCTGCGCAGCTGTCCGTTGTCGTGATAAAATTCCCGATAGCCGTGAATTTTGCCCATGTCGTATTCAACACTTCTTTGAAGCTGACCGTTGGGATGAAAGGCTTCTATTGTTCCGTCGTACACCTTTTTCTTCGTGATGCCGTCTATTTC
>JAIVHQ010000430.1 GCA_020200995.1 Flavobacteriales bacterium | reverse complement strand
TCTCATTCCAGTCCACGAGGTCGGCGTGGAGGTCAATTTCTTCGGCAGTCCAAAAACTCGCTTCCGAGAGTTTATAGAACTTCCAAATGTCATCGTGCTTGATCGGAAAAAGAACGAAACGGTCCTTATTTTCGGCCAAAATGGGTTCAATCGTGGTGGTGTTTTCGGGCATAATTTCTTTGAGGTTTGCTTCCGAGTTTTTGGGGGTTACTTCTGCCATGACAAAATGGTGTTTTTTATCTTTTTGTTATTAAACTAAACTTTAATTCTATGGTTGTTAGCTTCTTGCGAAAAGAAGCGCTCCGATGACGGCGCTGAACTGATCCGTATCTATCACTGTCGGTCGGACACAAATTTTGGCAAAAAAGCGGGGGCAATCAAACCTATTCTATTCACATTCGGCCGAAGTTTTCAACACCCGAAAAACGTCGAGAACGGCAGCCCAATCACAGCGCAGACTCCGGCATGTCGGGGCAGGTGTGCACTTGAAGATAAGTAGCGGTTAACACCAAAAACGTGGCACGATTTTCCGTGAAGGCTTCAAAATCGGACTGCTCGCAGGGCTACAAAGCACCGTTTATGAACTCATTACAAAGCTGAAGAGGCTTGTGGATAAGTTACCCAAAAATGATTTGTATGTTAATTCCGCTTGTGAATCAGCCCGGTATATTACCCTTGTTTTGCGAAATAAGTTTGTCGGCCTCTTCGAGTTGCTCGAAAAAGTCTTCGCCAAACTTTCGGATAAGGGGCTCGCGCAAAAATCGAAAAACCTTGAGGTCGACTTTGGCGCCGCAGGCCCGCGCGGGGTCGCAAATGGGCCAGTAATGGTAATTGAGGGCGGTGAAATCCTTGAGCTCGGTGATGCGGATGGGGTAGAGGTGGCAGGATACGGGTTTTAGAAAGTCCGTTTTGCCGGCGCGATAAGCCGTTTCTATGGCGCACTTGTAGTCGCCGTCGGTGTCGATGGTGAAGACCCCTACCTCATCGACTCGGTCGATTCCTTCCTTCCGCATGTAGGGGCGGATGTCGTCGAGGCTGTCTTCGAGCGTACCTATTTCATCGGCTTCGAGGGGCGCTCCGCTTTCGCCTTCCACACAGCAAGCTCCTTTGCAAGCGGCCAAATCGCAGAGAAACCGCTTGGAAAAAAGCTCATCCGAAACGAGCACCTTGTCAATTTGTATCATGGCACAAAGGTAAGGAAGTGTGGCGTAGAAACCCTGCGGAGGTTCGCTGACTCTGTCGAGCATGGGCATACCTCAGAATGATCGGCACTTCTCGCGCCTAAGAATCCGCCGCTCATTCTATTTTTCCGGAAGGGAGCCTGCGCAGCACGTTCAATTGCATTACTTTTGCCGCCATGATTGCAAAAGAAGAACTCCTCAAGAAAATCACGGGACACGCCAAGGAATACGGCTTTGTGTTTCCGTCGAGCGAAATATACGACGGCCTGAGCGCCACATACGACTACGGCCCCTACGGCGCCGAGCTGAAAAACAACCTGAAGGCCTACTGGTGGGAAGCCATGGTGAAAATGCACGAGAACATCGTGGGCATCGACGCCGCGATATTTATGCACCCCACCACCTGGAAAGCTTCGGGCCACGTGGACGCTTTTAACGACCCACTGATCGACAACAAAGACAGCAAGCGCCGCTACCGCGCTGACGTGCTGATCGAAGAGCACCAGGAAAAGTACAAGGTGAAGATTGCCAAGGATGTGGCAAAAGGCCGAAAGCGCTTTGGCGACGACTTTGACGAGGAGCAGTTTTTGGCCACCAACCCGAATGTGCTCCGCAACCAAGCCAAAGTAGACGAGATTCAGGGCAAGTACAAAGCGGCCATGGACGCCGACGACCTCGGTGCGGTAAAAGCGCTGATCGAAGAACTCGGCATCGCCGATCCCGAAACAGGGTCGAAGAATTGGACAGATGTGCGTCAGTTCAACCTCATGTTTAGCACCGAGCTGGGCTCTGTGGCGGGCGATGCGAGCAAAATATACCTCCGCCCGGAGACGGCTCAGGGCATCTTTGTCAACTTCCTGAACGTGCAGAAAAGTGCCCGAATGAAGCTGCCTTTCGGCATTGCTCAGATCGGAAAAGCCTTTCGCAACGAGATCATCGCCCGTCAGTTCATCTTTCGCATGCGCGAATTCGAACAAATGGAGATGCAGTACTTCGTAAAGCCCGGCACCGAGCTCGACTGGTACGAAAAATGGAAGAAAGCGCGGATCAAATGGCACCAGGCACTTGGCCTGGGCGATGAAAACTACCGCTTTCACGACCACGTAAAGTTGGCCCACTACGCCAATGCCGCGGCCGATATCGAATTCGACTTCCCCATGGGATTCAAAGAACTCGAGGGCATTCACTCGCGCACCGACTTCGACCTGAAGGGGCACGAGACCCACAGCGGAAAGAAACTGCAATACTACGATCCCGAAGCCGGTGAGAGCTACGTGCCTTACGTGGTGGAAACCTCGATCGGGCTCGACCGCCTTTTCCTGGCCGTGCTCAC
>JAIVHQ010000256.1:6394-8757 GCA_020200995.1 Flavobacteriales bacterium | reverse complement strand
CGGGTACACTTTGGCCGGATTTCGGTACTAAGAACCTTGAACCAAATTAAACCTACACCATGATTACCTGGATTTTAGTGGCTGCCGCATTGGCAGTCTTATTTGCGATTTTAGGATTCACCGGCATTGCCAAAGGTTTTGCCGCCATAGCAAAAGTGCTGTTTTACATTTTGCTCGTGGTCTTTATTATCACACTGATTGCATCATTGGTTAGCTAAGTTACATCACAAAATTGAGGGCGGAACCTTGCCCCTAAACTAAACCCGCCTCTGCGCCGCAAGGAACGCGGGGTTTTCACCTAACTTTAATTCAAAACACAACACGCTATGATCAAACACCTATTAACAATTGCTTTCTGCTCTGCTGTAATGTTCAGCGCAAACGCTCAATACCTCGGAGTAAAAGGAGGCCTCACCCTATCAAATCTAAATATCGACGAGGTAGACGACCGCAATATGCGGACGGGATATCACTTTGGAGCGTACATCAATTTACCTTTGGGCGATGCATTCGCTTTTCAGCCCGAGGTCAACTACACGACCAAAGGAACCACAGCACAGTATGACGTCCTCTTTTTCCAGGGCGACTACAGCTTCAATATAAATTATATTGACGTTCCGCTGATGGGCGTAATTCGCTTTGGCGAAATGGTAGAATTGCATATCGGTCCCTATGTAGGTTTCCTGGCAGGGTCTTCATTTAGTACGGAAGGAGATTTTGGTGAAGGTCAAGAGGAACTTGACCGCGATAGCTTTAAATCCATTGACTATGGTCTGGCGGCGGGTTTAGCGATCAATTTTAATGCACTTCAACTTGGCGCTCGGTACCACTACGGACTGCAGGAGGTAGCAGATTCTGATAATGCAAAAGCATTTCTCGGCGATGCACGACATTCATACCTTCAGGTTTATGCGGCGATTCGTTTGGGAACGTTTGATTGATGCGTCTACATATTGATCGCTATGCGCCGGCCTGTTGAGATTTTGATTTCTCGGCAGCCGGCGTTTTGGTTTCTGCACTTTTAGCCGGAGATATTTTTTTGCGGAATACGTGCTCAAAACAGTTTACACTTTGATAAATACTTTTTTTTTCATACTATATTTTCAGTGAAGAGGATTTTAATTATTGATGATGAATTGGATATCGGGACCTTAATGAGCTGGATCCTGCGCGAGCGGGGTTATAAGGTTGATTACGCATCCACAAGCCCTGATGCTTCTGCATTCTTAAAGTTACATCGGTACGAAGCGGTTTTTTTAGATATCAACCTCGGTGTGAGCGATGGCCTCGACCTGATGCCTGAAATTAAGGAGAATCAAAACGGAGTACGCGTAGTTGTGGTGAGCGCTTACGGCGACAAATCTGTGAGAGACTCGGCCCGAAAAGCGGGGGCGTCTCAGTTTATTTTAAAGCCTTTTAGCAAAAATCAGATATTGAGGTCGCTGGAAAAATAGTTACCTTCACTCTTTACACGCACACACACATTTCCACCTTAGCTACACAACGGTAAATTCCACACATGCCCAAGATACTTGTCATAGATGATGAACGTGACATCCTGACCTTGCTCGACCGGTACCTGACCAAGCACGGATTCGATGTATCTACGGCATCCACAGCCACTGCCGGTTTAGAATTGCTGAAGAAAAGCTCTTTTGAACTTGTGATCTCCGATTTTCGGCTGCCCGACATGACAGGCCTTGAGCTTCTTAAAGAAGTAAAGGCGCTGGACATGAATACTGCTGTTATTATCATCACGGGTTATTCTGACATTCGCATGGCGGTGGAAGTGATTAAATACGGTGCAGCAGATTACCTGACCAAGCCACTGTATCCGGAAGAGCTGCTCAGCCTGGTCAAGGAAACCTTGAACTCGAAAAACAAGCTGACTGCTGCTAAAGGGAGCTCCGCAGCCACCAAGTCAAAAGGGCAAAAGGCCGTTTCCGGAAAGGGGGATAGCACGGAGTATGTGATGGGTCAGGGTCCCGCGGCTCAGCACCTCAATCAACACATTGAAATGGTGGCGCCGACCCCCATGTCAGTAGTGATCGCAGGCGAAACAGGCACAGGCAAGGAATTTGCGGCGCGCCGCATTCACGAGCTCAGTGACCGTAGCAGCGGTCCTTTTATAGCCATTGATTGCGGGGCATTGCCCAAAGATATCGCAGGCAGTGAGTTTTTTGGACACGAGCAGGGGGCGTTCACAGGCGCGGTAAAGTCAACAGAAGGTAAATTCAAACTTGCACATGGCGGCACGCTCTTCCTCGATGAGGTCGGAAATCTTACTTACGATATTCAGCTGAAGCTGTTGCGCGTTTTGCAAGAGCGAAAATTTTCACGAATAGGCGGGAATGTTGAAATTG
>JAIVHQ010000256.1:0-6360 GCA_020200995.1 Flavobacteriales bacterium | reverse complement strand
AATGCTGTAAAAAATGGGACATTCCGAGAAGATTTGTACTACCGCCTCAATGAGTTCAGCCTCGAAATGGCTCCGTTGCGCTCGCGGCCCGAAGATTTAAAAGAATTTACAACACGGTTTATTGAAAACTCCAATGCCTTGCTAAATAAGAAAGTGGAGGGCCTCAGTGAAGAGGTGCACGATAAATTTTCATCGTATTCGTGGCCCGGAAATTTGCGTGAACTGCGCAATGTAATCAAGCGCGCGGTGCTGCTCAGCAAAGGGCCGCTTATTGAACTTTCGGCCTTGCCCGAAGAAATAGCTTATGGAGAATCAATGCAGGACGAAGGGCACTCGCCCGTGCAAGGCGATTCGCTCAAAGGCGCAGCCGAAGTCGCTGAAAGAGAAAAAATCGTGAAAATCCTCTCCCGAACGGGCAACAATAAAAGCAAAGCTGCCAGACTGTTGAATATTGACCGCAAAACGCTTTACAATAAACTCAAAAATTACGGCATTTGAAATCGGAAGAACGGCATGCAGAAATAAAAGTTCTCATTGTTACGTCCGACAAATCATTTTCAGATCGAGTAAAATCTCTGATAAGTAAGCAAGGCGATGGTCGCTATTCTTGCTTCGTTGAAGACAAGTCCGAATTGGACCTTCCCGATGCCGACGTGGCCCTTGTCGACAGCGATGTGCTCTCCGGACAGCCCGCCCGCCACATGGCGAGCTTCAAACTATTGCTCGGGGAGGTGCCCTTCATTTACATTTGCGAATCGCTCGACAATAGCGAGGACCTGACAGCTGTAAAAAGCTTTGCCGCCGACTACCTGATTAAAGTTGCCCTCAGCGGTAAGATGCTGCACAACTGCATTAAGTGGGCAGTAGATACGCACCGGCTTAAGCTTGAACTCGAACAGCAAAACAAACGCTATCAATCGCTTTTTTACAACGCCGTAGACCCGGCTTTCTTCTTGAATCCCGACGGCACGGTATCGCAGGTCAATGATGCCTTTGTTGAGGCTTTCGGGACCGAAACCACTGAGCTTTTCGGGCGGTCATTCGGCCACGTGTTTCACGATGCTGACGACTTTAAGCGGATCAAATCCAAGCTTACCGACGGTGGCGAAAACCATGTGGATTGCGAAGTACAATTTAAATACCTCGATCGAAATGCCCGTTTTCTTGGACATTTGAAGATTTCCGCGCTTCGTGAATACGGCTTCGGCGGCAAGGAGAGTGAGGAATCTGTCACCAGGTTTCACGGATCTCTCAGTAATATTTCGTTTCGAGAGCGCATGCGCAACGTAAAACAACGTGCCGACAGGGTGGACACGACCTATCGTCTTGCGCGCACGCTTGCACACGAAATTCGAAATCCCTTAACCAATATTAATCTCGCGCTGGAAAATATGGCGGATCAAGCCGCTGAAGATTCCGAGTTTCGGCCAATGCTCGATATCGTGAAGAGATCATCGGGTCGCATCAACGACCTGATCGATCAGTTGCTCACCTCCTCCGAGCGAGGTAAACTCTTGGTGAATGAGTGCGACCTCATCGGATTGATTAAAGAGGTGATCGAGGAAAGCAGTGACCGCACTAATCTGAGTAAGGTCGAAATACAGACAGACTTTGATGCGGATAATTTGAGCTACCCCTGTGATATGCAAAAAATCAAATTGGCCGTTTCCAATTTGGTATGCAACGCGATTGAAGCCATCGAATGTGACAAAGGGATCGTCAAAGTCGGGACTTACACCGAAGATGGCTATCTCTTTATATATGTTGAAGACAATGGAAAGGGAATGACTGATGAAGTCAAGAAGAGCCTGTTTGATCCGTTTTTCACGGACAAACATGGTGGGGTTGGCCTGGGACTTACAGCCACGCAGACCATCGTAGCCGAACACGAGGGAGAAATTGAAGTGGAAAGCGCACCGGGGTACGGATCCACTTTTACGATAAGTTTGCCTTTGGAGCGCTTCAACCGCTACTAACCTGATTTCGCTTCTTTTTCGAATTCAAACCGCCTAATAGTAACAAACTAAAATTTATTTACCGCTTGGTCGCATGCACAGACCTTCTTTTTTAGTCGAACACTGGCAAGCAATTGATGTAGTGTTTAACTTCTTGTTCAAAAAACTCCAATCTTCTGCGTTGCATCTTATTGCTTTAGCTGGCTACCTGTCCTCCGGGAGACGGGAAGCTGTGAAAATGCACCTTGCCGATCGTATTTTTTAAACATTTGAATTTCCGAATAAGAACCGAACTCAGGTTACTGAAATGTGGTGAGCACACGGGAAGAATGCATTGTGCCGATTTCCTGCGGCACATCCGGGGAAATGATTTCCTACAAAAAGGCCTTGTCTTCTCGTAAATCATATCTAAACAATTATATCGCAGAGTTTTCCGGGCTTTGGCTTTCTATTTGCATTAATTTAAATAATACCCGACATACTAGTTGAACCCGTTGCAAGCAACGAGTTCAGCTTGTGGGCTCATTAAATTAAATACCTGAAATGAACTTTATGCAGAAGAAAATGGATGCTTTGGTTTCATGCAACATAGATTGTTCAAAAGCATACGAGAAGGCGGCAGAAGAGGTGAGAAACGAGAACTTCAGGAATTTCCTTAAAAATTGCGCTGTGCACCGAAAGGCATTTGCTGACGAGCTTTCAAAACGCTTCTCTGCCGAGTTCGATCTTGAAGTTTCCAAGGTTGCCACGATGCCGTGCAAACGGATGGAGAAGAGGTTGGAATCAACGGGGGGAGTACCTTCCGAAATTAAAGACAAGGCCATTCTCAGGGCATGCGGTATGGCAGAGGATAGCGCTATATCGGCTTACGAAAATGCGCTGTCAGGAAAAGAAATTTCAGAGGAAACCTCAAAAATCCTTCATCGGCACCGGAACCACTTGATTGCTGCGCGCAGAATAATAGCGGATTTGACCCCGATTATCTACCATCAAGCCGGGCACAATTCCGCTGTCTAAAACATTTAATGGGCCGCTTTTCAGCAAACTGGTGACGCCCGACCGGGTATTTTCAACCCGGGGTGTGGAATTTTGTCGCATTTTTAAGAAAAGTAATTGCCGAAATCCACATAGCTAATAAGCATAATATCAACATGTAATGTCTGAGTCACCCAGTTAGGTTTTTTCCATATTCCTTCGGTCTGCTTATTGAGCTTGTTGTTTTGTAAATAAATCGAAACCAAAAAAAATTACTCCCCATGAAAATTACAACAGCAATTATTTTTATCTCAGCAACCCTTTTTTGGGCCTGTGATAACCAAAATTCAAATGACGGACAACAAGCGGTCGACAGGCTGGAAAGCTATGTTGACAGCGTAGAAACTGAGTTATCCACAGATGCTAAGCACGATTGGGCGTCCATTGAAGCCGAATACAAAAAACTGAAAGTTGATGCAGAAAACGCTGTGGAAGAAGCCGTGGGCGAAGAGCAAACAGCAGTGGACAAGCTTGGAGATCGCTATGAAAAAGCCAAGGCGGAAGCTGAAATGAGAGCCGAACAATTCAACGCACAAACCGAAAAGCACCTAGACAGGGCTGACAATTGGTTTGAAAGGGCCGCCGACAACATGAAAAGCGGAGCCGAGAATATTGGAGAAGAAACCGAAGAAGGCTTTCAGGAAAGCATGAATTGGTTGGAAAAGAATTACGAAAAACTCGAAGACTCGGCCAAGCAAGAGTACGACAAATTAAAGGCCAAGTCAGAGAACAATAAGTCTTAAGACGCTACCTTACAAATCTTGTGACACATTGATTCCCCTTGTACGCTTGGCGTGCAGGGGGTTTTTTGTGGCCTTTCGGCAAATGAAGCATTTGGAGCACGTAGATCTCTACGCTCCTGCTTTTTCGCGGTTACAACGCTGATGATTGATTAGAGTCCGGCAATAAATCCAAGGGACTCATTACAAGCCTTTAGATCAAGCCAGAGGCATGACGGCGGACATTTTGGAAAGACAATAATTGGAGTTTGTCAATAATTTCGATTGTCTGGTCTTTAGGGTTCGATAGCAAATCCTCGGACCACGCCGCAGGCATGGGCGCGCGAAGGCCTCAAAACCGCAGTCCCGCCGCGGCGGGATGAGGATTTTGGGGGCCGAGCATAACGCAGCTGGAAGATCAAGTCTTTAGATCAAGCCGCAGGCATGACCAAAGGATGATATCGGACCTTAAAGACAGCCACTAATGATGATATCGGACCTTAAAGACAGCCACTAATTAAAAGAAAAAGCCCGCGCGTATAATCAGATTGCGTCCATAAGGCGAGTTGCGATCTCCGATAAGGTCGTAATAGATTCCGATCATAGCCCCGCCGCGCCCCGTGCGTTGTCCATACCCTGCACCGACCAACCAAACCGGAACTGTGATGCGGGTCTTTTGTTGATCGAAAAAATTACCGGGTTCCCGCACGCTGCTGCGCAGGTTGAGCACCTCGAAGTCTGTTTGAATAAAGATAGGATCGAAGACAAATAGTCTGGCAAAGGTGTTTAGCCCATATATATGTGTCTCTGCGGTGCGTTGCTGCCCCGTTTGGGTGAGGTGTCTTATTCGCAGGTATTGGTAATTTAGTCCGCCGCCCACGGCAAAATTTTGACTCACGTGGTAGCCCAATAATGGAGCCACTCTTATATATGTGATTGAGCCGAAGCTTAAGCCGAAATCTCCGCCGAAGAAGATGCGTTCTTTAAAGGGAAGCCCTTTATACGGATTTCCTTTATCTTCTTTCTTTTGCGCGTGCAGTGAGCACATGGCGAACATCATCAGGAAAACTGCGGCGATGATTCGCCTGGTCTTTGCTACAACCATATATCTTTGCTTCGAATCTATAACAGCGTAAAAGTAATGATAAGTAAAGAAAAGGGCACCGTGTGCATCACGGGCGCAAGCAGAGGTCTCGGATTGGCGCTGGCCGAAGCATTTTTGAAAAACAGCAACCTGGATGTGGCAGCCGTCACCAGAAGCGAGGTTCCGCATCCCCTCGCTGCAGCGTGGGGTGATCGGCTCAGGGTCGTTCGCGCCGATATCTCATCAGAGACCGGCCGCGCCGAGGTATATAAAGAGTTGGATGGCATGCAGCCACTGTCGGTGCTCATTCACAATGCAGGGGCACTTGCATTCAAACCCTTTGCCGAAACAGATGCGGATACCCTCCGACGTATATATGAGGTAAATGTATTTGCACCCTATTTGCTCACGCAAAAATTGCTGCCCCTTGCCGACCGCACCCATATTATAAGCATCAGCAGCATCGGGGGCGTGCAGGGCAGCCTCAAATTCGGCGGTTTGTCGGCCTATTCATCAAGTAAGGCAGCTTTAAATTGTCTGACCGAAATGTGGAGCGAAGAGTTCAAAGACACCGATATTGTGTTTAACTGTTTGGCGCTTGGAAGCGTAGAGACCGATATGTTCAAAGAGGCCTTTCCGGGGGTATCAGCAGCGTGCACTCCACAAACGATGGGGGAATACATCGCTGATTTCGCCTTTTCGGCGGTGGATGTAATGCGGGGCAAAATTATTTCCCTTTCATTGGGCAATCCATAATGTCTGTAATCAACGCATTGGTGAAGTGGGTGAAAAATAAATTGATTTATTTTCATTCGGTGCTTGCGGGAACCAAAAATGGCTGTACATTTGCAGCCGCTTTGAACGCAAGGCGACGTTGACAAAAAGCAACACAATCGAAAGATTAGTTAAATTTTTATCAACATTCTTTTGTGGTTTCAGAAGTAGAAGTACATTTGTAGCCGTTCTCGCAAACATCTCGGAAAAATTTATTTTTAAAAAGATGTTGCTGGAAAGAAAAAAGTTTCTATCTTTGCGCTCCCGTTTTGAAAGCGGGGGTTTAAAAAAGAAAAAGTTCTTTGACAATATAGCAATAGCAGCAAGCCAAGATCCTTGTTAATTTCGGGTCAACTCAACAACTTGTTCTTCGGAACAAATCATTTATTACAACGGAGAGTTTGATCCTGGCTCAGGATGAACGCTAGCGGCAGGCCTAACACATGCAAGTCGAACGGTAAACTCAATGCTTGCATTGAGAACGAGTGGCGCACGGGTGCGTAACACGTATACAACTTACCTTCAACTGGGGGATAGCCCGAAGAAATTCGGATTAATACCCCATAATAATAAGAAATGGCATCATTTTTTATTTAAAGCTCCGGCGGTTGAAGATGGGTATGCGGCCTATTAGTTTGTTGGCGAGGTAACGGCTCACCAAGACTACGATAGGTAGGGGTTCTGAGAGGAAGATCCCCCACACTGGTACTGAGACACGGACCAGACTCCTACGGGAGGCAGCAGTGAGGAATATTGGACAATGGACGAAAGTCTGATCCAGCCATGCCGCGTG
>JAIVHQ010000429.1 GCA_020200995.1 Flavobacteriales bacterium | reverse complement strand
GTATCGGGGCATCTCGGAGATGCACTAAAAAGACACAGCCTGGTATCTGATTTCGAAATATTGCACAACGCCGTCGATCACCACGTATTTTTTCCGGCGACGGAGAAGCAGCAGAAGTTCAGGTTTATCCATGTATCCTCTTTCGATGATGCGCATAAAAACGTGTCGGGAATGTTTCGCGTGTTGCAACAGCTCAACCAGGCGGGGATTGATTTTGAAATTCACATTGTAACAGAAGGCAGCAGGGAAGAGGTGGAGCGATTGGCTCAAAAATTCGATATACACCCGTCTCAGCTCTTGGTTGATTGCTCTTTGGATCGGTATGGCGTTGCCGATGCACTCAGGTCGGCGCACTGCCTGGTGCTTTTCAGCAATTACGAGACTTTCTCCGTGGTACTGGCCGAAGCGTGGATGACAGGAATCCCTTGTGTTTACAGCAAGTGTGGCGGATTGACTGAAATCGACGATCCCAAATTGGGCATTCAGGTTCCCGTCAGGGACGAGGAGCGGCTGTACGAGGCTTTAGCCAAAATAGCAAAGCGTGAACTCCCCTTGAAAGAAGCGGAAATAGCAGCTTTTGCGGCAGACTTTCGCATTGAGAAAATAGCCCGAAAAATGGATGGGGTGTATTCGGAGGTTGTGAAGAATGCTGTGATTTAAATAGTGGCTGTCCATAAAGCCCGCTATCTGCCTTGCACTTGTTCTATAAACAGTCATTGACCTGAGTCAACTCCTTGTTTTTTAGAACTGCGTGCGCGTTGCTATCGAACTTTATGATCCAGCCACTTGAGTGTAATGACAGACACCAATTTTAGGTGGCAGCGTTTTTACGAACGCTGCCCTCCCAAAGCGGAAAGCTACTCCACACCGTGTGCAAAACTTTCCCCTTCTTGTTTCATCTTACTTAAAATGGTTTGACGCACATCAGGCGTGAACCGGTTCCGAATCAACGGCCGCTTTAATCGCATCTTTAATTGATTCTTCACCATTGGAGATTTCGATGGTTTTGCCGAATGAAGATTCATCGTTTAGAAGGTACGCGATTGCTTCTGCCACATCAGCGCGGGTGATTTCTTCGTTGAGTCCTTTGGGACCTGGAGCGGCTTTAAATCGACCGGTTCCTTCATCGTCGGTGAGCCTAACGGGTCGCAGAATGGTGTAATCGAGGTTTGTTGCGCGCAGCATTTCGTCGGCGTAGTGCTTGGCCACATAGTAGGGCTTCATGCCCGCTTTGTCCCAAAGCTCCCGTACATCAGCGCCTGCTGCACTTACCATTACGAAGCGATCAATGCCGGCCTTCTCGGCAGCTTTCATGCTGCGTACAGCGCCTTCGAGATCGATGGTCAGGGTTTTTTCGGCACCTGTGCTGCCGCCCGATCCGGCGGTGAAAACCACGGCGTCGCATCCCTTAAATTTTTCGCTGAGGCCATCGATTGAATCTTCCAGATCGCCGATCAGCGTTTCGGTATCAATGTCTTTAAAGTCGGATTTTTGCTCTTCTTTTCGCAAGAAGGCTACAGGCTGATGGTCGCCTGAAGTGGCGAGTTTTTTTGTGAGGAGTTGCCCGATTTTTC
>JAIVHQ010000428.1:1650-3051 GCA_020200995.1 Flavobacteriales bacterium | reverse complement strand
CCCGGTCGGGAGAGCAGTTCGGCAATGCCTGCGTAAATTTTACCTTCACGGGTGGATTCAGACGCGCGCTTTACGGAGTCCTGGGGAGATACTTCTCGAAACACCGCCGTGGAACCATCGCCGAGTACGGCAGAAATTTCGATCACCTTGTCGCGGGTCACGCCGTAGCGGATGGAAGTGGTGCCACTGGAATTGTTGCCCACCATGCCGCCCATCATGCAGCGGTTGGCGGTGGATGTATTGGGGCCGAAAAACAGCCCGTACTGAGCGAGGGCTCTATTGAGATCGTCACGAATCACCCCGGGCTGCACCCGCACCCATTTTTCTTCAGGATTGATCTCCAAAATATTTCCGAAGTGCACCGAGAAATCGACCACTAGCCCCTCGCCCACCGCCTGGCCTGAAAGGGAAGTACCCGCAGTCCGAGCCGTGATCGGGATGTGGTGCTCAGCGGCAAAAGCTGCGATGGCCGCCACATCGGCATCGGACTTGGGAAAGGCCACAGCAGCCGGAAGCACGCGGTACACCGAGGCGTCGGTGGCGTAGAGGATGCGCGTGGCGCGATCGGTGGAGACTTCTCCTTCGAGGCGGGACGCGAGTTTTTCGAAAGCTATGTGGGTCGTTGGGCTCTGCACGGCTGTGAAGTTAGGCATTCGGTGAGACCGCTATTCTGCGGAAAGCACAAAAAAAGAACAGCGAAACGTGCAAAATGTGCACAAATCGGAGAATTCCCGTTCAAATCGCTGAGCGTAAAGTAGCGGGATGTATCTTCGCGAAAATTTTGACCATGATAAAAGACGAACTGACGGCAGCTGTGATCGGTTGCGGAAACCTGGGCATGTCACTGATCAACGGGCTGATCGATTCGGGTGTGAATCCGATTGGCCTCACTGCCACGCGGAGGCACACCGACGGGCTCGTACATTTTTCCGGAAAGGGAGTCACAATTACCACCGACAACCGCGCAGCGATAGAAAATCGCCGGGTCATCATTTTGGCTGTGAAGCCATACAATGTCGATCCGATTTTAAGGGAGATCGCGGGCGGAATCGACCCGAAAAAGCACATTGTGGTCTCAGTGGCGACAGGCATCACCACTGCGCATATCGCCGCCCTGCTGCCTGAGGGCACGCCCCTGTTCAGGGCCATGCCCAATACCGCTGCCGATGTGGGCGAATCGCTGACCTGCATCAGCCACATGCACGCCGGCCCGGCCGAAGTGGACGTGATGAACACCGTGTTTTCGGCCCTCGGCAAGGTAATCTTTATCGACGAGGAATTAATGGATGCCGCCACGGTGATGGGCGCCTGCGGGATTGCCTACGTGATGCGCTTTATCCGCGCGATGGTGCAGGGCGGAATTGAAATTGGTTTCGACGCGGCCACGGCGGGCGCCATTGT
>JAIVHQ010000428.1:0-1585 GCA_020200995.1 Flavobacteriales bacterium | reverse complement strand
TCGCTCCGACGGGCATCCGCCCTTCGGAACTATTTTCCAAATCCCGACGCTGGGAAGAATTTAAAGTTCAACAAAATCCAAAGTGCCTTGGTTATTTCGTAAAAGGAGATAAAAAGAGTTCGACTCAACTTTTTTCATTATATTAAGAAAATGTTATGCGCTTTGCATGACCCCACAAGTAGTCGTATTTCGTATCGACACGTAATCAAAGGTGTTGTGTTCAAAACAATGTTAACCCAAGGCTAAGGGATTTCGCATTTATACCGAACATTGACTCAGCAATCAGCATTTATGCCAAAAATTATATTAAACAGGAAGAAAGAGTGGGTAAACATGAGCGATGTTTACACGGTGTACGTGAACGGCAAGAAGAAGAAAAAACTGCCGCGCGGAGGTAAACACGTGCTCAAGGTAAAGCGCGGTAAGCACACGCTACGCGCCAAAATGGATCAATTCGGCAGCAAAGAAATCACCGTGAAGCTCAAGCGCGGACAAACCAAAAAGGTTGTCCTCTCGGGCTTCAAATTTCAGGAGTACATCGTCCCCTATTTCGGAATTACTGTCCCCTTGTTTTTCATTCTAAAAAACAGCGGGGTCATCACTGCGTGGTGGGCCTTGCCTCTGTTCTTACCCGTTGGTCTCTACGCCCTTTACCACTATTTCATCAAAACGGATGAGTACATCCGCGTGGACATCGACGAGAATACGGAGGAATAGCCTCACTTAATCGGAAATTTCGGCATCCCATCCGCAGTAGTTTAACCAAGTGCGGATTTCATTGAGTTTTTCGCGCGACACGTCTAAAATGAAATCGATGCGGCCGCGCCCCGTTCTTGGCTTTAAATAGGCCAAAGGAAGACGGTGCCTGAGTTGACACAAAATTTGTTCTGTGAGTTCCCATTTTGGTTCGGCATTGATTCGCAGTATGGCCATGATCGGTGTGGTTAAAGATGAACTACAATTTACACCCGTTTACCGGCAAAGTCAAGGGGCGGTAATTTCATGTTTATATCAATCGATTCAGTGACCCGATTTTCTCTCGCTGCTTGTTAAAAAACCCCTTGAAGCCGGCCTGCTTCGGCAAGAAATATGTTGTAATTTGCAACATGAATGCAAAGTATATATCAGCAGCGGCCTTAATTTTTACAGCCACACTGTCGCTCAGTGCACAAAGCACTCCCGAATTAATTGAAGCCAACGAGTCCAGGCAAAGACAGTTGACCACATCAGTGGATTCTCTGCGCACAGCGACTGATTCGCTGCGGTTGCGCTACATCATGGAGCGGATGGAAGACATTGGCTGGCCCGGTGGTGAAGGCGAACTCGTAAAGCACAGCGCCATGGCCCTCGCCTATGATGAAGAGCACGAGATGGCCAAATGGGTGATGCACATGATCATCAAAGAAGTGGCCACTGGTCGAACCACACGCACCAACGATTTCAGGGTCGACCCCAAAGTGAGCACAGGATCTACCGAAGAGATCGACTACTTCACCAAAGAAGTCGGCGACGACGGAAAGATGAAGTACGACGGGTATGGATATGACAGAGGGCACCTGGCGGCATCGGCCGACTTCAGGTGGAA
>JAIVHQ010000255.1:1077-8952 GCA_020200995.1 Flavobacteriales bacterium | reverse complement strand
GTGTGTAGTCGCGAGCATACACAGCATTAAGTTTCCTGGCGGTATCGGCAGGGGCTTTGAGCTTGCCCATTTTGTCCAACGGGCTCAGCACACCTTCTCGCAGTACAGGCAATCCCTGAGCTGCTCCCGATTCGCGGGCGTAGCCCACCCAGGTTTTACGGCCCGCAATCACAGCGAAAATATTTTTAAACAGCCCCCTCTTTTGCTTCACAAATAGCATGAGCACGGGAAAACCAACGGCAAGTATGCCGCCCGTCATGAGGTCAAATAACCGCTTTTTCCTTCGGTTTTGGTCTTTGTTGATGGCGTTGATATCCATAATAAACAGCTCTCCGCCTTTTTCTACCGAATTGCTTCCGATGATGTACAGGCTCTCAGGCGGGGCTATCTTAAAGTCGGTTCTGCTGCCGCGTATTTCGGCCATTGCGGCGATGATATCTGCCGAAGTAATGTCTTGACCGCTGAAAATGAGTGTGTCGGGTTTGTATACGTTTACCACCTCCTGTATGCGTTCAGCGTGTGGTGCCTCCTTGTCGGTGCTGCCTTTCGGCGAAATTCGAAAAATGCGAGAAGCACGGTTCGGAGCGTCGGAAAGCAATGCCGATATCCGTTCGAATTCTGCGTGACCCGCTACAATTCCGGTGGTTTTGTTACGGTTATCATCTTGCTTGAAACCCGATACACCAGCCAGGTGAAGGATGTAACGGGAGATGCCGTAAACCGCAAAAGCTGCCGCCGCCCCCATCAGCACAAGGGCACGAGAGAAACGCAGACTCTCGGGCAGGAGGGCGTAGGCGATTAAAGTGATGATGGTCCCCGCGCCAAGTCCGCGAAAAAGGGCAGCGTACTTCACAGGGCGCTCGTATCCGCCGCTGATGTACACGGAAGTCATCCACACAGCCACGTAAGCGAAAAAGGCGATAGAAGTGCGCTCCGCGTCGTAGGTTTTTCCCGCAAAGGATTCATAAACATCTCTGAGTATGAAGAGTGCGGCGATGAGTACCGCGGCATCGAAAACCGGCAATGCAGCCCTTTTCAGAAAACGAACTCCAATGGCCATCCCTGCCCTCAGGTATATGGCCATGTTGATGAAAAATGAAAAAATACCGGCGCGTCTGGCTGAAAAATGCTTTTCCGCAAAGATGACCATGGCGCGGTAGAACACAAATACGTAATTGATGCTGCTCTTCTTGGTGCTCTCACCTTTGTAGTGGATGATGCGCGTATCGGCGAGGTAGTAGTTTTTATACCCGCCCTTGATGATGCGGTAGGACAGGTCGATGTCTTCACCATACATGAAAAAAGCCTCATCGAGCAGGCCGATTTCGTCCAGGCAGGTGCGCCGCATCATCATGTATGCACCCGATAGTATTTCCACCTCGTGGTTTTCATTCTGAGAGAGGTAGCCCAGGTGGTACTTGCCAAAAATCGGGGTGGGGAGCCCCCTTTTGCTCTCAGGCAAAAACCGTCCCCGCCCATCGATCATGCGCACACCCAAACCGCCTGCATCGGGCCGCTCGTCCATAAATGCCACCGATTTTACCAGGGTGTCCTCCTCAACGAGGGTGTCGGGGTTGAGCAGCAGTACATACCGCCCGCGCGACTTGCGTATGGCCATGTTGTTGGCCTTGCTGAAGCCGAGATTTTCCTTGTTGGCGATCAGGATCACCTCCGAAAATTTCTCTTCGACCATGGCAATAGAGCCATCTACTGAATTATTGTCGACCACAAAAATCTCGCACTCCAGTCCTTTGGTTGCTTTCAATACGCTGTGGAGGCACTGCTCCAGGAAGTACTCCACGTTATAGTTGACGATGATTACAGAGAGGTCGATCATCCCTGCCAGGATTTGTCGTAGGGCGTGCGGTGGAGAATGGAGCGCCCTAGCGTCACTTCGTCGGCGTATTGAAGCTCGTCACCAATGGATACGCCCCGTGTGAGCGCCGACACGGAGAGCCCGTCCGCACAGGCCTTTTCGATTTTTTTGAAAATGTAATAGGCCGTGGTGTCGCCTTCCATGGTGGGCGAAAGGGCGAAAATGAGTTCCCTGGCCTCGCCTTCGGATAACCTGCTCAGCAAGCTACCGATGTGAAGATCGCCGGGGCCGATACCGTCCATGGGCGATATTTTGCCGCCGAGCACGTGGTACAATCCTTTGTACTGATGGGTGGCCTCGAGGGCCATAAGGTCTCGAATGTCCTCTACAACGCAAATCATGCTTTTGTCGCGTGAGGGGTTGGTGCAGATTTCACAAATGGCTTCATCCGATATGTTGTTGCACTGCGCGCAAAGTTTGACTTCCGCCCGCATCACCCGTATGGCGTCGGCAAAACGCTCTACTTCTGTTTCGCTGCGGCCGAGCAACTCCAGCACATAGCGCAGTGCAGTTTTTCGGCCCACGCCGGGCAGCGAGGCCATTTCATTCACCGCGTTCTCGATGTATTTCGATGGAATCATTCGGCAAAATTATCATATTCAAGCCGCCGAATGCACTCTTTGCGCGAAAATTGGTTTCGTCTCTCCACAGGCGCCATTTGTCGAAAACATTAATTCCTTGAGATTCCAAGAGTGCCAAGGCTCTGGATACTTTGTGGGAAAGGAGGAGATTCGGACTTCTGAGGTTTTAAGGGTTTGGCAATGATTGATTTGCTCGGGGTTAATGCCGGAGGGCTTTGTTAGGGCTCTGCGGGTGAGCCGTGGCAGAGATTGCGTCTGTACCTTGCTTGTCAGTGTTTACAGGGTTTTCATCACTTTTCGCAAGTCTGTCCTAAACAATTCGAATCAGCTGAAGTTGATTTGCGAATTATGTTAATTTGTATTTTCTTGCTCACAAAACTATCACTTATCACCTATTTATGAGATCATCACAAATTTCGACTGTTTTTGCCGCGCTTTTCGTCATTATTTTTCAAATAGACTCGTTTGGCCAGCAGGGTGGCGATTTTGGATTGGAATTTAACTACCTGGGTAGAGACTTGCCGGTAGAAGCACAGGACCGGGATGCCGATATCCACGTTGAGGAAGGCAGCTATTTCGAAATTCACCGCACAGAGCGCAGGCTGCTCTCGGAAGCGATCTCAGCTTCGGATATCGTGATGCTCCCGTCACTGGACGGATCGGCCACTTCCTTCTCTGTGGCTCGCAACAATACGATGTCTGAAGGATTGCAAGAGCAATTTCCCGACATAACCACAGCGAATATTGTTTCTATCGAAGATCCTTCCGTTTGGGGAAAAATTGACTTTACACCGCGCGGGATGCATGCCATCATCTTTCAGCCCGGTCGCGAAACGCTTTTTATCGATCCCGTGAGCAGCAGCGATCCTGTACTTCATGTGATGTATCGACGTGGCGATTTCATTACCGATAAGGTAATGTATTGCTCGGTCGCTGAAAATACGCCGGGCACGCCGTTGTCGCAAGCGGGAGCTGGCCAGCCATACAATTCATGCGAATTGCGCACCTATCGAATTGCAATTTCAGCATCAGGTGAATACACCATTTTTCACGGCGGTGAAGTCGAGGATGCCGTTTCAGCAATCGTAACCACCATGAATAGGGTAAACGGAGTGTACGAGCGCGATTTCGGGGTTACGATGACCATCATACCAAACAATGCCGAACTGATCTTCACCAATCCCGGCACCGACCCGTTTACCAACGGCAGCCCGGGACAGATGATCAATGAAAATCAAGTCCTAACCAACAACGTGATAGGTGCTGCAAATTATGATATCGGTCACGTGTTTGGAACCAACAGCGGAGGCCTGGCAGGGCTGGGCGTCACTTGCAACGACAACTTTAAAGCGCGGGGAGTTACAGGTAGTGCAGCTCCTGTGGGTGATCCATTCGACATAGATTACGTGGCCCACGAAATCGGACATCAGTTCAACTCAAATCATTGTTTTAACAACGCCTGTGGCGGCAATCGAAATAACGCAACGGCCGCAGAGCCCGGCAGTGGATCGACTATAATGGCCTATGCGGGAATTTGTAATCCCAATGTGCAGGCCAACAGCGATGATCACTTTCACGGAATTAGCATGCGCGAAATCGGGCTGAGGGTACAATCAGACAATTGCCCCGTTGTGGAGAGCATCGACAACTCAGCACCAAATATTCAGTCGGTGACCGCCGAAATGTGGATTCCCGCCGGGACTCCTTTTGAACTCAGCGCTCAGGTAACCGACGCTGAAGATGACGCCATCTCTTATAATTGGGAACAGATGGATGTAGAGATTTCCACCCAGCCACCTGTTGCTTCATCGCAGTCAGGCCCCAATTTCCGGTCTTTTTCGCCCTCAGAGGTTCCCGAGCGAATTTTTCCCGGAATTGAAGCGTTGATCTCAGGGGCTTCCACCGTGTGGGAGCGCCTGCCGGGCGTATCGCGTGAAATGAATTTCAGGCTGAGCGTCCGCGACAACAACCCTTTCACAGGCTGTAATCAGTTTGCCGATGTGGTGGTGAATGTGGAAGATACAGGAGAGCCTTTCGAGCTAATTGCCCCCAATAGTGTTGGTGTTGTTTGGCCCGGTCTCTCTTATCAGGAAGTGGTGTGGAATGTGGCGGGCACAGATGCCGCTCCGGTCAATGCCGAAACTGTGGATATATTTCTATCAACGACTTCCACGCCTGCGTTTGACTCACTTGTTGCGGCCGGTGTACCCAACACAGGGTCCTATTTTATTCTGACGCCTAACATAGCCACCACCACTGCGCGAATCATGGTGAGGGCTTCGAATCAACCATTTTTTGACCTTTCTGCTTTTAATTTCACCATCACCACTGTCGATGAAGGGTTTTTCTTCGAAACTGAATCCCCCCTTTCAGTGTCCGGCTGCTCGGGTTCGGAGTTCGAATTCAATATTGCTGCCACTGCGCTGAGCGACCTGCCCGGACCGATTACTTTGGATGCCATAAACCTTCCCGATGGAATCTCTGTCCTGTTTGATCCTGTGGTTGTGGAGCCGGGCCAGGGCTTTACAGCTACAGTAGTTACCGAACTAAATGCACCTTCCGGGCTCAATGATATTCAGATTACAGGCAGCAGCGGGGCTTTTTTCAATGACATATTTTTACTCGCAGAGCTGGTGAGTGCTGACCCGCAACCCGCAACACCCGAGTTTCCCGAGAACGAAGAAACAGCAGCGGGCATCAACACCGCCCTGCAGTGGAGTGCAAATGCCGGACTTGGCGAATTGTATACCGTTGAATTGGCCCTCGATGATGCCTTCAATGAAATTGTCTTTTCGCAAAGCGAACTTTCAGAAACAGCTGTGATTCCGGGCGAATTACTTCCCGAAACTGAATATTTCTGGCGTACGCGCAATGACAATGAATGTGCAGTTTCGGATTTTTCAGAAGTGTTTTCGTTTACCACTGTGGCATGTGCCTCAGCTTCGGAAGTCAATGTGATCATTCCTGAAGGTACAGACGGAGCCACATCTGTGCAGTCGGTGACCACAATTGGAGAATCCGGTGAAATATCAAGTGTAAACGTGACATCCATTCAAGGCTCACACAGTGACGGAGGGCAGTTGTTTTTCAGTCTGACAGGGCCACAGGGCATCTCGGCAGAGCTGGGAACGGTAACTTGCGGAGCCGAAGTGACCATTCGCGGCAGTGGCAGTGTAGGTATACAGGTTCCCGGGCAAAGCCAGGAGAACTTTCAGTCTTCGACACCTTCCGGATTCGGACCAGGCATCGGTTCGGGGCACCTCATTGGTCAGGCAGTTTTGGCCATCGATGGCAACGGCCTTTTCGACGCAGAGCTTTGTGATCCCGCTTTAAACCCGCAGGCGCTTAGCGGAAAAATTGCAGTGGTAACCCGCGGCGAATGTCAATTTGTACAAAAAGTTTTTCAGGCCCAGGAAGCGGGAGCCATTGGCGCCATTATCATCAACAATCAGGGAAACAATTTTTTTAGCCCCGGAGGAAACCAGGGTGGGATTACCATCCCTTCAGTAATGGTGGGCCTCGAAACAGGCAATGCCTTGCTGAGTCTGCTTGCTGAAGGAGCCCAGAGTTTTGCTTTTGGATTCGACGATTTTGCTGAGCCTGCGGGCATCGACGATTGCGCAGATGCTGAAATCACCAGGGTGCAACCCATCGATCCGCTCGAGGTGTTTAACGGTGAAGAAGCCCAGGGCGATTGGACGCTGACTGTCGAAAACAGTATTGGAACAGGCAGCGGCAGTTTGGATTCATGGACTTTGCAGGTGTGTCTCGAACTTGAGAATGATCCATTGAGCACAACTGCTGTAAATGACTTTGACCTTGAGGTATTTCCCAACCCGACTACAGGTGAGGTGTTTGCTCGCTGGCAGGGGAGTGCAGATTTCGACAACCTGCGCATTATGGACCTCCAAGGGGTTGTGGTCATGGTGAAAAATGTGCGTGGAACGGACAGGGTAAATTTTGACCTATCACATCTTTCAACAGGAGTTTATGTTCTGCAGCTCAGCGGAGCAAAATCTACCGAAGTTCATAAGTTGGTGCTCACGCGCTAAGCCGACGTGCTACATAAATGGTTAATCTGAGCTACATCGTACTGTGAAAGTATTTTTTGCTGTATGTCTATAAATGCCGTCCGCGAGAGAGGAATGCAAATCATTTCAGAATTTTATTTGTGATTTTCAAAGTCCAAAAGATATATCTTCGCCTAAATTCTACCCATGTACCCCGTAGATACTTCAGGCCTGTTTTTTGGTACGGTTTACATCCATGAGCCCGGGGGGCTTGTGACCAACCTCCTGATACTATTCCTTTCAGTATTTCTCGTTGCTAAAATGCGAGGCTTACAGGGTTCCTGGATTGCTAAATGGCGCATGTTCCTGCTTTGTTTGGGGATCGCTTCTTTCGGCGGAATATTTACACACGGCCTCCCCCTCTTGTTCACAGAAGAAGAATTCTACCTGGTATGGGGGCTGAAAAACAGCTTTGTGCCCATCGGTAACTTTTTCGCTTCTGTGGCGCTCATACCTTTTATTACAAATCGGAAAAATGACGGCCGCAGAGTGAGAGGTCGGAAGCTGTGGTCCGTCTTTTTTGCCGCAAAGGCAATGGCGGTCATCTTCCTGCTTTTCTATACCCGAACCTTCATACCGGCAGTTGTTGATCTGGCTGTCACGTATTTTCTCGCTATCGTTGCAACCGTTGGCATGCGCGGATATATTCCGGGGGCATCCGTGTTGTTGGCAGCATTTCTGACCGCTGTGGTTTCAGGTTTCATGTATTTGACGCCTTGGCATTTTGATCCGCACTGGTTTACCAACAGCGATGCCGTTCACATTATGGTACTTGTGAGTATGGTCCTCATTTACAAAGGGGCTTGCGAAGCAGCACCTCATTTTGAATCTGTTAAAGCCTGAGGTGATTTTTCATAATCGCTCTCAAAACTTTCGCGTTCGACAAGAAGTGTATTGCGCTTCCCGTTCCCGCCGCGGCATTGGTCATTCTCGGTTGCGCCGGTACATGCGCATTAAGAAAGACGCACAAAAAGCGCAGGTGGCTGAAGCCTGATGACTGAACTTACCGAAGATTTAAGTTGGATTGAGCGCGAAGGGCGATCCGGGCAACGGGGGCCGCTGAACATGGTGTACGGGTTCATAGATGGCCTTTCGGCAAAAATGAAATCTCACATGTACACATGGCTCAGTGCATTTACCCGCTCACAGGGCGGATGGCTACCTGATTAGCCTGACGATAACCTGGTTTAGAGATGACTTGTACGCCACCCTAAACCCAAATTAAAAAGGAATTAAGCCTGACATCGAATACGTGTTTCGGCGGATGCGCCATGTACATCCCTGTGATTCGCGTTGGGAATGTTACGGCTCGAAAGGCACCGAAACCATGGTGTACTCCCACTTCATC
>JAIVHQ010000255.1:0-960 GCA_020200995.1 Flavobacteriales bacterium | reverse complement strand
GTCCCGGAATGGTCCAAATAGAATAGGTTCCCGCCCCGAGTTCTTTACCTCCCATGGTCACTGCTTTGTCGAAAGTGACCGTCGAAGGCTCATTGGCTCCCGTGCGCCACACCTCGCCGAAAGGAACCAGATTGCCGAATATTTCGCGGCCCTTTACCGAAGGGGCATTGTAGTAAAGCGTCACATTTGTACCGTTCACATTGTAGGCCACTTCGCGTTCCGGGCTGTGCTGTTTTGTGCTGTACTGCATGTATTTAAATCCACCGATCAGGACCGCTGTCAAGATGACAATGCTGAGTAGAATGATTTTTACGGCTTTTTTCATCAGACCTTATAATTTGCTCAAGTTGGAAGTTTTAAAATGACACAAAAACCGATCAAAGTTCGCCAAGTGTTTCGATATCCGAATCTAAGAGAGGCTTGGTGAAAAACTGATTTACCTCTTTGTAGGTTTTACTTTTATCGTGATCGTCACGGTTGATGGAACTCGATAGAATACATATTTTAGGTACCTCAGACAGGTTGGAGGCAAATTCGCCAAATGCATCCAGGAACTCCCAGCCATCCATCACGGGCATGTTGATATCGAGCAAAATCAGATCGGGAAGACCGGTATTTTTCTCGTGGGCATCTTTCAGTGCTTCAAGCGCCTTAAGGCCATTGGTGGCTGTACCCCAAATTTCGAAACTATCGAATTTTCCTATTTGTTTCTTTAAAATGAAACACAGCAGCTCATCGTCGTCGACAATAAAAATATTCATGGTCAAAAAAACGTGTTGTTAGGGTTCATATGGCGGGTAAATGTGGCCATTTTTTTTGAGGTTTTTATACTTTCCCTTTGGAGATTTTTAATTCAGTCTCTGCCGCCTATCGCTTTTACCTTGATCAGGAGCATTCAATTCGAGGCCTTTCGTTTTCTTTTTTTTAAATTCAATGGACTTTCACTTAAGGTCTCTGTGC
>JAIVHQ010000057.1 GCA_020200995.1 Flavobacteriales bacterium | reverse complement strand
CCGTACAACAGTTTTAAAACCAGTAGTTTTTTAATCAAAAAAAGCCTGTTTCACGAAATCCGGTTTGACGAAACACTGACCACCTACGGCCACGAAGATACCCTCTTCGGTGCAGAGCTGCGAAAGCGAAAAGCCAAAATTGACCACATCGACAACCCTGTGGTGCATATTGCCCTCGACACAAACGAAGCATTTTTGGAGAAGTCGAAGCAAGCTTTGCGCAATGGGCTCTACTTGGTAAATGCCGGAAAACTGGCCCCCGAGGAGATCAGGGCTTTGGAAACGTACTTTCGGCTGAAAGGCTCAGCGGGCGGGCGGGCCATCCTCGAGTTTCTCATTCCAAATGAGCACTACCTTCGGGAAAAACTGATGCAGCCCTCGCCCCGCCTTCGAAGTTTTGACTTTTTGAAACTGGCCTGGCTTCGTGATATTGAAAAAGAAACCGAGTAGTGGCCGGCCATAAAGTCCGCTATCTGCCTTGCACTTGTTCTAAAAACAGTCATTGACCTGAGTCAACTCCTTGTTTTAAGAACTGCGTGCGCGTTGCTATCGAACTTTATGATCCGACCACTTCATTGTATTGTATTGACAGAATCGTAGAAGCAACCAGTTCAATATCCTGGTCACTCAGACGAAGGCTCCGCCTGAGGAAGAGTCTCCTTTTTTGGAGGAAAAGGTTTCTCGATCCGAGCAGTATTGGAATATGAATGACTCAAGTATCTCGTGTGAATGAAATGTCATCGAATAGGTGGGGCAGAAGTTTTTAAAAAAGCAGACCTGCCCGTATGGAATGGATAGCCATCAATCACCCGCCAGCCGCTTAACCGCATCCACCGTTTTTTGGTATTCCGCGGCCCAATTCAATGATTCGGTGGCTTTGAGTGCTGCCGCACTTTTGCGCTTCATTTCATCGGAATCGGCGAGCACCGAAGTGATCAAATCAGCGAGGTATTCAGGATCGAGCCGCTCGGCGACTGTTCCGGCTCCGCTGCTTTCCGCAAATGCGCGCACTTCGGGAAGGTCGCTCAAGCGGGACAGGGCATCGCCGCTTCCCACGAAAAGCAGGACGACGCCGGAAGTGAGCGCCACAGCTTCAAGCAATTCTTCGGAGCCGCGGTTCAGGTTGATGCCACTTCCCTGGAGAATGATGATTTTCTTGTCGGTCGGGAGACCCAATTCCTCACGCGAAACGGGCTCTACAGACGGGCGCGTCTCGGGAACGTTTCGCACCACATCCACAGCGGGGCAGCCGTAAATTTGCATCAGCAAGTCGGCGATCGACTTATTCACCGTGAGAACATGATCGGCCCTGCGGATGCAGATTCGCTCGAAAAAAGTCCAGACTTTCTTGACAGCGGGCCGCGCATTGACTTCGGGCACTTCCGTAAAAAATTCGTGACTATCGTACACCAGCGGCTTGCGGCGAAGGAGTGAGAGCAACGCATTTGCCGGAAGGGTGTCGAGGTCATTGGCGTAAAACACATCCACCCGGGCAAAGAGGAGCCTGAAGAAAAGCCTCACATTGAGCGCAGCGTAAAAAGGAGCCTTCTTGTTGAAGAGAAGTTTAAACCGCTCCACTTCATAGGGCCGCTCGAGCGGGGTGCTGTCCTTAAGCTTTCGCCCGAGGAGCAAAATATCGAACCTCGCTTCAGTGAGCGAATTGCACTGCTTTCGCACCCGCTGATCGGTGCTGAGGTCGTTGCTTACGGATACGGCAATGCGCTTTTTCATGCTGTGCAAAAATAGACAAGTTTAGGTGCCTCGCGCTCCATCGTTTTTCAATTGGCCTGCAGCAGATTGTTTCCGGCCGAACATCACCTTACACAAACGATCTGAATCGGGAAAATAATCGGCCATAGCTTAGTAGCTTTGCCCCGGAAAAACCCTGCCCATGAACATTTCGAAAAACGCCTCCCTCAAAAGCTTTTTACGCAGAACTACCCCGGCCTGATTCTCAAGAATGAGATCCAAGGAATCGAACTTGTCGGCGAAGATGACGAGCACTTTTATGTAAAATCGGGTGCCGGCGAAAACTGGCACGAATTCGTGGTTTACACCCTCAAGCAGGGCTGGGCGGGACTGGAAAACCTCTCGCTCATCCCGGGCAATGTAGGTGCCAGCCCCATGCAGAACATTGGTGCTTACGGGGTGGAGGTCAAAGACAGGTTTCATAGCCTGGATGCCTACGAAATAGCCAATGGCAAAATAAAAACTTTTGACGCGGCGGCATGCGCATTCGGGTACCGGGAGAGTGTGTTTAAGCGCGGTGCTAAAGACAAATTCATTATTCTCAACGTTACCTTTAAGCTGTTCAAAAAACCGCAGCTAAACACATCTTACGGTGCCATCACCGACGAGCTAAAGGCACTCGGAGTGACCGACCCGGGCATCGAAGATGTGAGCCGCGCGGTGATCAATATCCGAAACTCAAAACTTCCCAACCCGGCAGAACTGGGTAACGCCGGAAGCTTTTTCAAAAACCCTGTGATACCGCAAGCTGAGTTTGAAAAAATCAAGTCCGCCCACCCCGACATTCCGAACTACCCGGCTGGAGAAGGCCATGTAAAACTGGCGGCGGGCTGGCTCATTGAGCAGGCGGGGCACAAGGGAAAGCGCACGGGAAATTGCGGAATGCATGCCAAGCAGGCTTTGGTGCTGGTGAATTACGGCGGTGCAACGGGCGAAGAGGTTTATGCCCTTTCGACAGCGGTGAAAAAAGATGTTTTCGAAAAATTTGGTGTTGAGCTGGAACGAGAAGTCAACATCGTTTAGTGGCTATCCATAAAGTCGGCCACCTGAGTATATTTACAGACTCTATATAGGAGATGGCTATTTCTCGGTCTTCTTGTCGTCGGATTTGGCTTCATCGGCAGAAGCTTCGGCAGTTGCGGTTGTCGCCTCTTCGGTGCCTTCGGCTTCTTCATCAGCTTGCTCTTCCGTAAAGTCGAGCAAATCTTTATCGAGCAGGTTGTTGTACCACTTAATGATCTTTCGGATATCAGAGTGGTAAACGCGTTCGTCGTCATGCTCGGGAACGGCTTCGGTGAAGAAATCGCGGACAGCAGCGTCGTCTTTCAAATCTATTTCCACGGGCTTTCCTGAGGTCTTCTCGTGCATCCGCTTCAGTATTTCATGGAGCAAAATGTCGCCGTCCATGGTGTAAATCGAAATGTCGGAAAGCGCACTCACGCGCTGCGTTTGACCTATGGCCGTTTTCTTACCATCGGTGAGTGAAGTGACGATGACTCCTCCCCTCGATTGGTTCAGGATTTTGTAAAGTCCGGGCTTCCCGGCGATGGAGATAATTTGAGAAAGGTCCATGTAATGTTATCAATTTATGGCCCCAAAGCTAAGGCTTTCCTTTCTTAGTTATCAAGCACGAGTTTCATATTGTGCACATCGGCTCCGCTGTAAAGGGATACAATGTATAAGCCCGAGTGAATTCCCGAGAGCGAAAGTTCGACCTGTCCGCCCGGTGCGAGATTCACCGTTTCGCGAAACACTGTTTTTCCCGTAAGGTCTGTGAGCCGGATGCTGTCCACATGCTTCTTTGCCGAAAGACGAACCATACCCGAAGACGGGTTGGGAAAAAGCAGATAGCCGTCATCATCGGTATCGTTGGTGGAAACCACCCGTGTCGCCTGTATTCCATTGGTAATCGGAGAATCCGCCTACAGCCGTAATAACAGCCTCCTCCCCTTCACAAGCCGATTCGGGCGTTCCAAAAACCCCGAGCGTCGCATTCGCAGAGAGCATTAATCCGAATACATCGAGCTTTCCGTAACCAAAACGCATACCCGGAAGGGCGCCTGTAAATTGATCTGCCACCGCCGTTTCAATCACGGCCTCGCGAAAATCCTGATAAGTAGGCGCAGCGCAACGCTCAAAAAACAGGGCCGCCGCACCCGCCACTACAGGCGATGCCATGGAGGTGCCTCCGTTTACGTAGTGCATTTCAGAGGCTGATACTTTTGTGGGATCAATGGCGAGCAGAGAGTTGAGGTTAGCGAGGCGGCCGGCACTGAGGGTCACATCACCCGTGGCAGCGATCTCGGGTTTTTGCCTGAAATCGCGTGTGGGTCCGCTGCTGGAATTCACCGAAATATCGCCTGCCGTTATATCGGGGTATTCAGTGATGCCACCCGCGGCGTTTTCGAATTCCGTCCTATTCACATAATTGCCGACGGTGATCACCTTATCGGAGCAAGCCCAGGAGTTGACGATGGTCATCAGCTTGTCGGGCATTCTGTAATTGACCATGGGCGGATAAGTGGCTGAAGTGGGCAGATTGGTGCTCACCATGTTTGATGTTCCGATATTGGAACTCGACCAAACGTCGAAGCGGCCGCCGCCGGTGGTCGAAAATCGATAGCGAAACTGGCTGCTGAAAGGCTGTGTAACTGCGGCCTGAATGTGGTATTGATCACCGCGCTGGCCCACCCATGTTTGAACGATCCCCACATTGGCGCCTTCAAAAAAGATGGTATCGGTCATCACGGTATTGAGGTTTTCGGCGGCACTACGCCAAGGGGCGTAACCGCGAAATCCGTATGCAGGAGAAATCACATCTGCACCGATGGTAAACCGGGTATTCTGAAAATTGTCCACATCGGCCCAGGCCTCCACGAACACGGCACCGTTTTCAAGGGCCTGCGGATTGAAAGCGAACCAGGTAAAGGCAGTATCATTTAAGGGAATATCGTAGCCCAGGTGGTAGGGATTCCAGGCCTGGCTGTTGCCTGCGGCACAAATCATGGCCCTTCCGGGAGCAGCTTCGAGCAATGAATCAATATGAAGTGCCGCAGCGTCGAGGCCGTCGTGCGACCCGAGGTAAGATCCGAGGCTGGCGTTGATCACAGCTGGCTTTCCGATAGCGGCGGCGCGGTCAAAAATCCACTCTACAGCTTCGGCGACGGTCATAGTCCAGTTGGGCTTGTTGAAGTCAGATGACACGACGAAGATATCGGCTTCGGGCGCCACGCCCGGAAAATCACCCGTGGCATTGGCATTGCCCAGAGCTACTCCGGTTACCGTGCTGCCGTGGCCAAAAAATTGCGACTGATCATTGTGACCCGAAATACCGGCATTGATGTCTTCAGCTGTATACTCTTGGCCGTAGCCGTAAGGCTCGGGAATTCTTTGAGGATCGTTGGCAGCCTGTTTCTGGTCCCAAAGAGAAAGAACACGGGTGGTTCCGTCTTCCTTTTGAAAATCGGGATGGTCCAGCTCAATGCCCGTATCGATGATGCCAATGACGACATCCTTGCCGCGGTATGCCTCGGGAAGTGACAATCCCTGATGCACGGGGCCCACATTGTTGTTAATAATCATTTGATCACCGAGCACCTCCCCTTTTCCCGAACTGTACTCGACATAGTCGATGCCCGGGGTATTAGCTATTTTGGCGAAAGCCGCGACAGGAAGTGCCACAGCAGCCATTCCGTTGAGGGTTCCCTTCATGCGCCCCCCATTCTCGCGGACAAAACCTGAAATGAATTCCAGGTCACCGCGCAGGTAGACGGGTATCTCGTCGCTCGGGGCTGCATTGGCGATCGCAGCACGGAGACTGAAATTTAACATGTCGCGCTTCTGAGCGTGCAGGGCCAAAGGAATGAAGAACAAGAAGAGGAGATACTTGCGCATGGCGTTCAATTTTCGGTTACAATGTACTGATAATCGGGGATCTCTTTGAGAAAATTTACTGTTCTTTCTTGTAGATCTACCCTCATTACAAAATGTTCTAAACCATTGGTAAGCGCGAGATAGGGCGCTCCGATGGTTTTGTTGTAACGTACTACCTGCTCGAAGGTTTCCGACTCGATCTTCACTCCAGGGGCCTTGCATTCGATGAGCAACACGGGTTTTCCGGAACGGCCAACAAACAAAGCATCATATCTACCTGTTCGTCGATGGTGCAATACTTTTGTCTCAATACTGAGCAACCCTGCGGGAAAACCTTTTTCTTTGACCAGAAATTGGATAAAATGCAGCCTCACCCATTCTTCGGGAGTAAGCACAAGGTACTTTCGTCGAATGGGGTCAAAAATTTGCTTTTTCCCGTCTTCAACGATTATTTTGAAGGGGTATTGAGGTAGATTCAGCGCTTGCATGGAAACGCGAAGTTAGCAACCCGCGCCTGATTTTGCTTTGCAATAAAAGATCATTGAAATGATTGTACAAAGTAAAAATAGAAAGGGCAATGAAGACGAATCAGTATTTTGCAACATTAGAACAAAACACAAGGATAAATTAACGAAAGGCTACCATAAATACTACTCACAAGACGTATTTTGCGGCCCTGCGAATTAAAACCCAACCGAGGTTCATATGAAAACCAAACAGGAAATAGTAGAAAATTGGCTGCCCAGGTACACAGGTGTGGCGCTGAAAGATTTTGGGCAGTACATATTGCTCACCAATTTTGACGATTACGTAGGCCGTTTCGCCGAATTTCACGGTGTTGAGATCATGGGCAAAGATAAGGCCATGCCGAGTGCCCACGCAGAAGGTGTAAGCATGATCAACTTCGGGATGGGCAGTGCCAACGCGGCGACCATCACGGATTTGCTCAGCGCGATCATGCCCAAGGCCGTGCTTTTTCTCGGAAAATGCGGCGGCCTCAAAAAGAAGAATAAAGTAGGGGATTTCATCCTTCCGATCGCCGCTGTACGCGGAGAGGGTACGAGCCTGGATTACCTCCCCAAGGAAGTTCCCGCCCTACCGGCTTTTGCGCTGCAACGCGCCATTTCTTCGACCATCAGGGATTTCGGACAAGACTACTGGACAGGCACTGTGTACACCACCAACCGCAGGGTGTGGGAGCACGATGAAAAGTTCAAAAAGTACCTGCGCAAAACGCGGTGCATGGCCATCGATATGGAAACGGCCACGATATTCACAGCGGGGTTTTCGAACAAGTTGCCTTGCGGCGCCCTCCTGCTGGTCACCGATCAGCCCATGGTGGCCGAAGGAGTAAAAACGACCGAAAGCGACCGCAACGTGACCCGAAATTATGTAGATCAGCACATCAAAATCGGAATCGGTGCCATGAAAGAACTCGCCACCGACGGCCGCTCTGTAAGGCACCTGAAATTTTGATATGGCCGCAGCAAAAAAAAGAAAACACGCCGATACGGTAAGTGACGTAAAGCGCATCGTCAGCGATGTGAAGCAGCGAAAGTTCAAGCCCGTGTACTTGCTGCACGGCGAAGAGCCCTATTACATCGACCTGCTCACCAACGCCCTGGCAAACGGGGTGCTCGAAGAGGATCAGCGCGACTTCAATCAATCCACCTTTTACGGCCAGGACACCGAACCCTCGCACGTGGCCAACATGGCGCGGCAATATCCCGTGATGGCACCCTATCAGGTGATCATCGTCAAGGAAGCACAGGTATGGAAGAAGTGGGAAGACCTGATTTCGGTAGTAAAAAATCCTGTAGAAACCACAGTGGTCGTGATCAACCTGAAGGGAAAGTCGATGGACAAGCGCCTCGCTTTTTACAAAGAAGCCCTCAAAACTGCGGAGGTGTTTGAAAGCCTGAAGCTGGCCGACCACGACGTGGTGCCCTGGATTGAGCAGATGTGCCGCAGTCAAAAACTCGACATCGACCCGAGGGCTGCGGCCTTAATGGGTGAGTACATCGGCGCAGACCTGGGCCGCCTCACCAGTGCGATCGACAAGCTGAGCCTGATGTGCAAGGACGCCGTTAAAATCACCGTTGCCGATGTTTCAGAACACATCGGCATCAGCAAAGACTTCAACATATTTGAGCTCAATCGGGCCATCGGAATGCGCGACCACCGGAAAGCCTTGCTCATTGCCAACTACTTCGCCAACAACCAAAAAGAGCACCACATCATCCCCACAGTGAGCAACCTTTACAGCTATTTCAAAAAGATCGCCGCTTTCCACGAGTCGGCCGGAAAGGGAGATGATTACACCCTCGCAAGAGCACTGGGGGTGTCGCCTTACTTCGTATCGGAATACCGAGAAGCGGCGGCTAAATACAGCATGCAGCACGTGGTAAAAGCTTTTGACATCCTGCACGAAACAGATTTAAAGTCGAAAGGAGTAGGCAACAGCGGTGCGGGCGGTGACTCGCTGGTGCGGGAGCTTACTGCAAAGCTTTTGCGGCTGTAAATAGTGGCTGTCCGTCAGGGACGGCCGTTTCCGTTTTTTCAAGGGGTTGTGTTAGGGCGGAAGTCCTCATAAAATACCTCATCCACTAGATTGTCCGGACAAGCTGCGATTAGGAAGCATTCTTTGAATCCTACAATTTTAGTATCCCGATATTTGGAAAAGGTTTTCGTCATGTTACAATCATAGTCGTACTTTAGCGCTCATTTTTACCAAAGTTTGTTTTCCCTCCTATGAAACACATACCAGTATTGCTCTTTTTGGCTGCGGCCACTATATGTTCAACAGCTGCACAGGCGCAAACAGGAACAGTGCGTGGCTTTGTGTACGAGGAAGACTCAGGAGAACCCGTGATCTACACCAATGCTTATCTAGAGGGAACTTCAAGGGGTGCTTCTACCGACTTAGACGGTTTTTTCACCATCTCACAAGTACCCGTAGGCAACTATACACTCGCAGTTACCTTTCTCGGCTACGATACCCTTCGCCAGGACGTCACAGTAAGCGCAGGAAAAATTGAAAACCTGAAACTCTTTCTTTCCAAGTCGTCAGTGCAGATGCAGGAAGTTGAAATCTCGGCCGAAAGGCAGGAGCGCCTTACAAATGTAACCATGGCTGTGAGCAGGGCCACACCCAAAGACATTAAGCAAATACCCACCATCGGTGGTACGGCAGACCTGGCGCAGTACATGCAGATTTTGCCCGGTGTGATTTTCACAGGCGATCAGGGAGGTCAGCTCTTTATTCGAGGCGGAAGTCCCGTTCAAAATCTCGTGTTGATGGATGGTGCTGTTTTGTACAATCCTTTTCACAGTATAGGACTGTTTTCGGTGTTCGACACCGATATTATTCGCAGCGCGGATGTGTACACGGCAGGTTTTGGAGCCCAATACGGTGGCAGAGTATCCTCCGTGATGGACATCACCATTAAAGATGGTAACAAACGCAGGCACACCGGAAAAATCGGGGCGACCACTTTTCAGGCAAACGCTCTGATTGAAGGTCCATTACTGAAACAAACCAACGATGGCGAAGGCTCCATCTCGTACCTATTGTCTGCAAAGCACTCCTACCTCGATGAGAGTTCTAAGCTGTTTTACAACTACATCAACGAAGACGGTCTTCCTTTCAGTTTCACCGACCTTTTCGGAAAATTATCTTTCAATGCTGAAAACGGCAGTAAAGTCAGCGTGTTTGGATTCAACTTCAGAGATCAGGTGCGTTTTCAACAGCTTTCGAGCATCGATTGGAATGCTTACGGAGGAGGTGCGAAGTTTATGGTCACCCTGCCCGGCTCTCCCATACTGGTATCAGGAAGGCTTTCGGCCACCAACTACGACATCAACCTGTTTGAAGAACGACAAGCCGTGCCCCTCCCCGGCGAACTTGAGGAAGAGGGCACTTCAGGCAACTTTTTACCGCCCAGAAGCAGTGAGATCAGCAACTTTAATTTTGGTCTCGACTTCAAAATTTTCAATGGAGACGATGAATTCAGCTATGGATTGGAGGTAACATCCTTTAGTACAGAATTTTCATTTTTCAACCCCAACGGTCGCAGGCTTGAACAAGTGGGCAGCAACAGTGAGTTAGGCGTTTACGGAGCCTACAAAGTCAAACGCGATCGACTCATTTTGGATCTTGGCCTGCGCATTCAGAACTACAGCTCGATCAAAGTCATCAGGCCCGAACCGCGGATCGGAGCCAAGTACATAGTCACTGACAAATTCAGGCTCAAAGCTTCGGGAGGCCGCTATTCTCAGAACCTCATCGCCGCTAATTCCGACCGCGACGTGGTTAATCTTTTTGCAGGATTTCTAATTGCACCTGAGAACCATCCGAATACCCTTACTCTTGACATCAACAGAAATCGAATTTACGACAGGGCAAATGCCCCTGCAGATGCGGATCCGATACTCTCACAAGAATTCACCGTCGAGACCGGCTTTGCCCGCGGTGTAGACTTCACCTTCAAATACGAGGCGGGAAAATATTACATCTGGGCGGTGTATTCACTTTCGAAAATTGACAGGTGGGATGGCGTTCAATCGTACAATCCCATATTTGACCGTCGACACAATGTGAACCTTGTTATGGCCTACAAATTCGGAAAAAATAATGACTGGGAAGTCAACGGGCGCTGGAACTACGGAAGTGGATTTCCCTTCACACAAAATCAAGGTTTCTACCTCCAGGAAACTTTCGCAGACGGCGTGAATACCGATATTACCCAAACCAATTCAAACGACGTGGCCATTCAGTATGCCGGCCTCAATCAGGGACGCCTGCCCGACTACCACAGGCTGGACCTCACGGTGAAAAAAGTGTTTGTATTCGGACCCCATTCCACGCTTGAGACCATCGTGAGCGTAACCAATGCATACGACCGTCAAAACATCTTTTACGTAGACCGTCTCACAGGCGACCGCGTAGACCAATTGCCACTTTTACCGAGTGCAGGTATTATCTTCTCATTCTGATAATGCCAACTTCAGCAGACGCAAAAAGCAACGAAAACCATTCTTTCGTTGCTTTTTTTGTTTGACTCGGCGTGCGCCTAAAACAGTTTGAACCTCAGGCCGACGTTGAAAAACGGAGCGCTGAAATCGCTGTTTGCCCCCGCCCTGCTTACACCATCAACGAGACGCCAGCTCGCGCCTGCAGTGAGGCTCATGTGCTCAAACAAATTGACATGAAGGTTGACACCCGCCTCCGCAGCAAAGAAATACTCCTGATCGAGGCGGCCGCTGTAGTTCACCGAACCCTGCTGGTAGCGGTCGTTAAAATGTACCCCCGCCACCCCGACACTTAAAGGCACCGATACATTCACCACAGACGAAGGAAAAAGAATGAGGGCATTGTTCCATCCCGCAAAAAAGTAATTATATCGGGGGTTGACCACTTCTACGGAGGGTTCGCCTAGTGACAAAGCGGAGGTAGTCGATCCGCTTACGGTGAGTCCGGTGAGCCAATGCTTACCGAAGACAACACCGAAGTTGGCCCCGAACCCGGGCAGGCTTTCGCCAAATAGTTCGGTGTGCACATAGTTGACATCAATCACACCGTATGAGGGTGTTACATTCTTAAAAAGAGATTTTGAAAAGACCGTTGGATTGCCCATATCGGCCTCTTGACCAAAAGCAGTGAAGACGGAAAGCACTGCAAAAACGGAAACACAAATTAGCTTTCTCATGGCTTATAATATAAATTGATTTACAAATAATAATCGGTTGACCCAAAGCAATAGAAATGCCAAATCCCGCAGATTAGAGATTTTTGGCAAATCCGATTTTATCCGGCAAATATTACCTTTGGATCAATGAAGAGAAAATTAAAAGCAAGAAGATTCAACCTGCTATTCACAGGGGCGGTTTTGGTCGGCTGCCTTCTTAATGTCGGTCGGGCAGGCGGGCAGGTTTCATTCTCGGAACTGCCTTTTGAAACATTAATCGAGCGGGCACAGGAAGAGGACAAACTTGTAATGGTCGATGCATACAC
>JAIVHQ010000427.1 GCA_020200995.1 Flavobacteriales bacterium | reverse complement strand
AGAGATCCGAGCAATATTTTGGATATGAATGAGCGCATCCAGGAAGATCCTGAGGAATACCAAGTCTTTTACGAGTTTCAGAACGGTGCGGATACCGTGGTGACTGCACTTATTTTCAATGATTTTGATTCAGATGATCGCCGTGTGGGATTATCGACCTCCTGGACCGTATCAGCTTCCACCACAGGTACAGAATCAATAAGGATCTACCTTATATCAGGTCTTGATAAGCAGGAAGTGGCGCTCAACGACAATGTTTATGAAGAGAGTATGGGGGGAGAGATAGAACTCGACGCGGTATTTATGCTCAGTATTGAGTGATTCTCCTTTTCTTGGCAAATTCGCCTTCTTATGGATGGTTCGGGATTTCTTTATGTTGTAAAATTTCAAGTGATGGCATTCTGCTGTGCCATCCTTTTTGTCGTTTCTGCGTGCAACGATGCAAGCGATGATGTGATCGAGCCCGAGATTGTGCGTTATTCCATTTCGAACGATACCCTGGCTGCGGGCGCCGATAACCTGGTGATCGATGTGGAGGCGACCGACAATGCGGAGCTGAGTCAGATCAGGTTTCGCGTTGAGGAGGCTTTCGCCAAAAATTTCGGACACTGGAGGGTGGTGCGAATCGAAGATGTCAGCGGACTTTCGCACCAGGCAGTGTATTCTTTTCCCGTACCCGATACCGCACTCGCAGGTCTTTATGAAGTGAATTTTCAGGTGGTTGATATACGAGGAAATGCCAGCCGCGACTCTATTCAAAGGATTGCCATCACCCAAGAAGGCAATCAGCCGGTGTTCTCAGGTTTCACCACGGTTCCACCTCCTGAGCCTTCAGGGGCTGTGGTGCTTCTCCCTAATGACACGATCACTTTTGAGGGAGCTATCGGAGATGCCTTGGGGTTGGAAACCATCGAATTCGAGTTTCGCGGAAGCGGACAGAATGTGTTGTCATCGCATCAAAATGCTCAAAAAAAGCTTTTTCAATGGTTGGTATCTCACGTTCATTTTCTCTTCTTTGCATCCGCTCCCGGCCACTGTTGCCGCAGCCGAACTGACCTGATGAGTTCCATTGATACCTTAGCCGAGCAAAGACTCGAAAGCATTCTGGCCAACCCGATCGGCAAACGCGGAAAGGCTTTTTTCGTGGAGCGCCCGGAGGGAAGACGATTGGCCATCAGCGATATTCACGGGTGTTGCGAGACCTTTTACAACCTGCTCGACAAAGTTGGGCTCAACCCGAGTGATCAACTCTTCATCGTGGGCGACTGCATAGATCGCGGACCTTATTCCCGAGGCGTCATCGATGCGGTGAAAAAGCTTCTTGTCGACGGCTACAACATCATCCCCATTCGGGGCAATCACGAGCAGATATGCATCGATTTTGCCGACAGCCAGCCCCGCAAGCTCGCCCTTTTTACCGAAAGGCAAAATGCGAAACACCTGCTAAAAGACGGCTCAAAACTTCACCCCGCGATGGAGCGATTTTTTAATGCCATGCCTTACTACATTGAGACGGACAACCATTTTCTGGTTCACGCCGGCTTTGACACGTACGCTAAAAAGCCGCTCAAATCCTGGCACGATATGCTTTGGATTCGAAAGTTCGATTACGATTTTGAAGAATTGAAGGGCAAACGGATTATTCACGGACATGTACCTCAAACATTTAAGCGCATCGCCGACGCGGTGGAACGCGATGCACTGGTGTGGCCCATCGACAACGGCTGTGTGCGCTCAAGGCATTCGGGCTATGGCCGCCTTGTGTGCGTGGATATCGATTCAGGAAAAATATGGAAAACCAAAAACTCCGACACGCTACCCCTTGATTGAAAGCAGGATAAGGGTGTTGTATTATTTGGTGAATTTCATGTGCCAGCTATCCTTAAGTGGCATAGGCCAGTTGGCTTTCATGTCGCCCAAGGTAGCGGCCAGGTTGTTGAACACCAATGTTTCGCCTGTGATCGCGCCGGAGGCGTAGCTTTCGGGCATGCTGTTCAAATGGACTGATTTCACGGCGTCTCCATCGAGATAGGTCATCTGAAATCGATTTGTGAGCGAGGTGCCCAGCATGCGTTCCAGCCCTTGCACAAAGCGAACGGAAGAATCTATGGAGCAACCCGATGCATCCGCAGCCGACTCATCGGCGAAAAGACACACAAAGCGGCGAAAGTAGACTTCTCCGGCAGCCTTGAGCTTTACATTGTGAGCGGCCCAGCCTTCGATGAAATCCCGGGTGAGGGCTTTTACTTTTTCATCCTCTTCAGGGGTTAATTCACGGTCGCATTGGTAGATCCATACCCGTGTTTCGTCGGGCATGCCCGCGGGTAGTTGCGGCTTTACAGAAGTGGTCATTTCTTTCACAGGTCGTCAGCAGTTGCGATGAGTTCGGCAATGTCAAACACTTTGGTTTGCTCTTCTTTCTCGGCATTTTTCACTCCGTCGGTCATCATGGTGTTGCAAAACGGGCAACCCGTAGCGATGATTTGGGGGCGGATGTCAAGGGCTTCTTCGGTGCGCTCTATGTTGACTTCTTTATTGCCGGGTTCGGCATCCTTAAAC
>JAIVHQ010000196.1 GCA_020200995.1 Flavobacteriales bacterium | reverse complement strand
CGCGATCATGGAACGGTATCCGCCCGCGCAGTGCAGGTATTGGGTCTTGTCTTTCGAAAACTCAGCCATCCGATCATTGATAAAGTCGAGCGGGATATTCTCCGCATCGATCACGTGTTCCGAGAGGTACTCGCTCGGTTTGCGCACATCGATCACCAGGGGCTTGAGGCTTTTCTGCCTTTCAGCAAATTCGCTTGCACTGATGCTTTCAATACTGTCGGTATCCATTCCGGCAGCTTTCCATGCGGGGAAGCCTCCGTCGAGAAAACCGACGCTGTTGTCATACCCCACACGAGCGAGGCGTGTCACCACTTCCTCTTCCCTGCCTTCATCTGCCACGATGAGGATGGGCTGCTTGATGTCGGGAATCATGGCGCCCACCCAAGGGGCAAAACCGCCGTCGATGCCGATGGATACGGAATTGGGAATAAACCCTTCTGCAAATACTTCGGGCGCGCGGGTGTCAAGAATTAACGCTCCCGTACCATTGGCGGCAGCTTCAAAAGCAGCCGGTGAGAGCGCCTGCATGCCGCGGGTTAGTACCTCGTTGATGCTCTCGTACCCGTCCTTGTTCATCATTACATTTTTCGGAAAGTAAGATGGCGGCGGCATGAGGCCATCGGTGACTTCCTTCACAAATTCTTCTTTGGTCATATCGGCGCGGAGGGCGTAATTGGTCGCTTTCTCCTCACCGATGCTGCCCACGGTTTCCTTGCGCATGTTCTTACCGCAGGCCGATCCCGCACCGTGGCCGGGGTACACTATGACATCATCGGAAAGGGTCATGATTTTGTTGCGCAGCGATTCGTAGAGGTGCTCGGCGAGCTGCTCTTCGGTGAGATCGGTTTTTACCGCAAGGTCGGGGCGGCCCACGTCACCCAGAAAAAGGGTGTCGCCTGTAAATACGGCATACTCTTTTCCGCTTTCATCGAGCAGGAGGTAGGTGGTGCTCTCCATGGTGTGGCCCGGTGTGTGGAGGGCGCGTATGGTGAGGTCTCCTACTTTAAATTCTTCTCCGTCCTCGGCGACATGAGCTTCGTAACCCGGATTGGCGTTGGGACCGTAGATGATTTTTGCGCCGGTCTGTTTGGCTAAATCCACATGGCCCGAGACGAAGTCGGCGTGAAAATGTGTTTCAAGCACCAATTTAATTTTGGAGCCGTTGGCTTCGGCTTTATCTATATACGGAGCTGTTTCGCGAAGCGGATCAATGATGGCCGCCTCTCCCTTGCTCTCGATGTAATATGCACCTTGGGCCAGACAGCCCGTGTATATTTGTTCAACTTTCATATCTGCTTTACTTTGGTAATGTTTTGAAAGTGCAAATTACGGGATTCGTCTGCGGACCCCGGGTGACGCAGGTTACATTGAACAGACATCTGCATAACCATGCTTCCTTCACTTCTCAAAGAACCCGGGCTCAAGAATAATTATTTTGTTGCGTTCGGGCTTTAAAACGCCTCTTTGCTCAAGCTTTTTCAGCAAACGCGAAATCACCTCGCGGGCGGTGTTCATATCGCGGGCGATCTCCTGATGAGAGATGCGTATTTCCAAACCATCCGCTTCAAATTTTCTTTTGAGGTAAAACAGCAAGCGCTCGTCCATGCTGCGAAAAGCAATCTGGTCCAGGGTTGCCAGCAATTCCTCAAAACGCGAACGGTAATTGCGCAATACAAACTCATCCCACGATCTGAATTTTTGCATCCATGCCATACTTTCGGCAAAGGGGATGGTGAGCATGGTGGACTCTGTCTCCGTAACTGCCGTGATTTGACTCACTTCATTATTGACTGCACACATGATCGAAAAAGCGCAGGCACTGCCCGGCTCGAGGTAGTACATCAGAAATTCATTGCCCTCCTCATCTTCGCGGTATATTTTGATACGCCCGTCCAGCAGAAGCATCGTGGACGAAACGGGCTGCCCCGCCTGCATGAGCACTTCTTCAGCATCTGTTTCAACAATTTTACCCTTTAGCAGCATTTCACTGCTTAACCCGTCTTCGAAGCCCGGAAATCGCGCCTTGAGCAAACTTTCGTTTGTTATCATTTCACCCTTTTTATCTATTGATCTGCAAAGGTACTACTACTTCGGGCAAGTTGTGTGCTCAGAATTACTTGCGGTAAAGTCCGAAACAATTAACTTCGCGATTCTCGCGCTAATGTGCTACTTCAATCAAAAATCGACTTACGCGAGCTCCGCGAAACAGGAAAATTAATCATATAGTCCCCTCAAAAGTGCACAAACTTGCCATCATTATCGACGACGACCCCATCTCCATCCTGGTGTGCGAGACCCTGTTAAAGAAGACTGGTTTTGCGGAAAAAGTAGTGAGCTTCCAGGATGCTGTGGACGGATTGGCTTTCCTGACCAACCGTTTCGAAGAAGGTGAAGGCCTGCCCGACATCATTTTCCTGGATGTGCTGATGCCAATGATGAGTGGCTGGGAATTTTTGGAAGCATATGAGAACCTGGAGTCCCTTCCGGAAAAAAAGGCCCACGTGATGATGCTTTCCGCCGCTTTCGATCCCGCCGATCGTAAAAAGGCCGGGACCTCACCCCTCGTTACTGATTTTATTTCCAAACCCATCACCACAGAAATCCTCCTGGGGATGATGGCCGAAAAATCCTGAAATTTTGAAAGCCAATGCGGACGTGAATCGAGGGGAGAGCGACACGCGGAAGATTTTTCCGCTGAGCAAACTCGCGGAGAGCATTTCAGTCCAGATTGACAAAGCATTCAGCGGCGCTTATTGGATCACCGCCGAAATCACCAAGCTCAACCACTACCCCCAAAGCGGGCATTGCTACCCCCAGCTCACCGAGAAGCGCAACGGCAAAATCGTGGCCGACATCCGCGCATTTATCCTCAAAGCCCGGTACCATTCCATCAATGCGGCATTTTTGGCCACGGCCGGTAAGCCCATCGGCGACGGCATGCAAATACTCATGCGCTGCAAGGTGGGCTACCACGCCGTGTATGGCTTGTCCATCAATATCCTC
>JAIVHQ010000254.1 GCA_020200995.1 Flavobacteriales bacterium | reverse complement strand
CTATAAGCTTGGAATTCGGTAAGATTGAAGGAACATTCGAATTCACTGTATCCAACGAAGAATTGGACTCCACCATTCATGTCACTGATGGCTCATTCAGATTCAAGGTGGCTAATTTCTGGAATTAAAATCATTGCTATGAAAAATAAACTTAACTTTTTATTTCTCCTTTTACCAATCAGCCTATTCATTATTGGTTGCAACAAGGATGACGACGACGATAACAAACCCGATGAAGATTCTTTAGCAGAGTATTTCTACTGCGATATAAATGGAGTGCATTTTAATCCTACATCTGATTTTAATTGCAACAGCAGAACATTTGGTTATTATCCAGAAAGCGGTGATGGAATAAGTGCAGGTTATTTAGTCATAGGGGGAAGACATTGCTCTGGTGGCGACAATTTTGTGGCGCTCCGTTTTTTTGGTTTTGAACCCAACCAAGGATTGCTTCATTTTACGGAACCCACATTCGCCGATTCATGTTTTCCGTTATTCAAAAACGAAGATTTACGTTTTGAAGAACTTGTAAGTGGGCAAATGGAAGTTCAACATTTCAGTCCCCGTCAAGGCGAAGAAAAGGGACTGGTTGAAGGAACTTTCGAATGTGAACTCAAGAATACCGAAACAGATTCAATTGTAAACATTACCAACGGATACTTCCGCTTTAGAATAGAACACACTTGGTGAGATAGAGATCATTTAAATACATATTTACTAACCTTAAACCACACAAAATGAAAAAGCTAAGCTTATTTCACTGGGCAAGTATTGCCCTTATTTTCCTCCATTTTTCAAATCAGTCCATTGCCCAACCGCCTCCGAATCTTTCACTTAGTGAACAGATGGATTATTTAATGGCACCTTTGGATTTTACGGAAGTTACTTCGGGATTACTTCTCGACAAGGGCTTTCCCATGATGGAAATTGCCGCATATGATGGAACAACAAGCGGTGATACCATCAAAGAATACGGCGACTGGTTCCGCCAATTTGGTACCATGGTCACTTCCAAAACTGGAACTACCAGCCCTATTGGCGTCACGGCAGATTATAAGCCACAGGCCGATTCATTGTTAAAAAGCGGCGTAATTCCAATTATGGTGCTGCATGCGGAGTACCATAAGTTTATTTCAGACTCTACTGCCCTGAGTGCACTCATCACCTTTCAAAACAACCAATTAAATGATGTAGCGGGACGTACGTCTTCACCCTATCAACTGCACGAAATTGTTTCTTTTTCGCCCAAGCAAAACAAGTTTTACGATAAGCTTAGCCACGATTTCAGAATCAATGCTGACTTCATTAGAACCAATACGGCCAAAACCATCTCAACCATTGAAATTGATTTTGACAATGGCTCTGGGTACCAAACCTTCAGCCTGGGAAGCAATAGCAAAATTACATGGGGCACTTTCGGCAAAAAAATCATCAAACTCAGAATCACCTACACCGACAGCAGCGTGTATCACGCCAAATCACAAATCGAATTGGTGGATAAATCAGGGGGTCAGCCCAAATACAATTCAACTCGTGACGAAACGGTATACATCCCTCACCCAACCATTGCAAATCACGGTGTAGAACTGGCCATTGCCTATGGTTGCGGCAACAACAACGAATTGCGCAAACCCTTTATTTATGTTGAAGGCTTTAACCCCGACCTTTTTGGTGATCAGTTTTACGAAGAAGACTTTTTTGATGATTTCGATGATTATCAAGATTTCTGGATTGAAGGCTTCCCCCTCCTCAGCGAGCTGGACGAGAACGGCTACGATGTGGTGTATGTAGATTTTGACCGCGGTGATGGGAGTTTGATAGAAAATGCCAAAGCCCTGCAGGCGGCCATCAATTGGATCAATGAAGAAAAAGCCGCCAATTGCAGCACTTCAGACAATATACTGGTAGGCTACAGCATGGGCGGTGTGGTAGCGCGGCTGGCGCTTACCTATATGGAAGATGATGCCGAAGACCACGAGGTGAGTTATTATGTGAGCGTGGACTCCCCTCACCGCGGAGCGAATATTCCAAGAGCCATTATTGCTGCGTTAATCGATATCAGAAATTTTCATCACGGAGGTTTTGCGGTCAGTGAAGACGTTCCTGAAGTGGAAGATGCTTTTCAGGTTCTTTTCAGTCCTGCAGCCAAACAAATGCTGCTCTATAGCGGTGAGGGTTCTAACACCCTGATAACAGGTCATGGCCCTACTTTTACCTCCTTTCAAAACCATGTGCACAATGAACAGGGTATGCCAACCCAAACGCTTGAAAACATTGCCATTGCAAAAGGCGGTGGTGCTGGAGTAGGTCAGTTCGATGGTATGGCACCCATATTAGACATCAACACGAGTACTTTTAATGCCTTAAGCTGCTTTACGGATGTTCCAGGAGTTGCAGGGTGGTTTGCAGGGGCCTTTGCACTTTTGAAATTAGGCTTGTACTCCAAGGTAGTATTAGACATTAACGGAATGCCCGGCAATATTCCCAGTTCACTTGAGATTTATGAAAGAAAAATAAGGCTTTTGGCCACAACTCCAATTATCCCCATTCCTTATTTTTATTGGGACAGCCATAATACCGACGCGCAAGGGGTAGACTGGTATGATGGTGTGCAGGGCGGCACCTACGGATTGGAGAGCTTTATCGATTTGGAAGACGATGAAGATGATCTTGCAGATTTTATCAATAATGTAATTGACGGAGATTACGAACCCTGTTTGGAGTTGAAAGAATCAAAGTTTTCATTTATACCTACTGCCAGTGCGCTTGATCTGGAAGATTATATGAATTATACCGGTGCGAGTCCGAATGCTCAGATTAATCCAAACACGATAGTGAGCAATGGTGAAACGCCATTTCAGAAAACTTTCATACTCGATCCGACAAAGTACCCTTCTGGCTCTTTTGCACCAACCAATGAGAGTCACCTGGACTTAACGCCCAGCAATGTTTTTCCTTTCTCCGCCATTATTCCCCCTGCATTTACTACCAATGCCATTGGAACCATTGACGGATTTACCTACAACCATGGCAGGGCAGGTGAAGCTGATGGATATGTAGAAACTTCGAATCGCATCACGCGTTTAATTAATGTAGGTGTAAATCAATCCGGCTCCTTGTGCGTAAATTGTACAGGCGTACTTGGAAACAGCGCCGAGACTGCAAATCCTCAAAATGAAGCAGATCATTTCACTGTTGAACTCACGAAAAATTGTGGGTTTGGTTTTGGCCGCTTAAATATCGGAGCCGATGGCATACTTAAAGTGGGTGAGAATTCGGGAAAGACAGGGACCTTAGTCGTTCGCGGTGATTCTTGGATCGAACTCAACAACGGCCTTATCGAAGTGCGCGAAGGCAGTAAGCTCATCATCGAAGCCGGTGGCGAACTCCGCCTAAACGGCGGTCAGGTGAAAGTGTACGACGGCGGCGAGATCGTTGTTAAGGAAGGTGGCTTGCTCATCTATGAAGATGGTGTAACCATCGAGCTTAACGGCAACGATGCCCAGTTGGCCCTCGGAGGCCATACCCATATCGGCGCCAATGCCACCTTCCGGTTCTTTTGGCAGGGAAGTGAGAGCGGGTATGTGCGCTTGCTGAAGGAAGGGTACTGGGGGCAGCGATTTTCGGCGGGCAACAATGCAAGTGTGCGGCTCGAAGGCAGTAGCAAAGATGACCTCATACTACACATGGAGGAAGATGCTGACTTTTGGGAATACAGCCAAGACGACAACTTCCAGGACCATGGTCTCACATCTGAAAATTTTGCTTTGGTGCTCTTCAAAGATGGAAATATTGTATGCGAAAAGAACTCCAGGTTTGTATTTAAGGCCAAGACTGCTTTTGCGGATGTCAAAATCGAGCAACTTTCGTCTTTTGGGGGCGATAGGCCGAGAGGAATTGTTACTTACGCTCAACTCAACTTTCACCAGTCAGACGCTTATCGAATTGATATTGCGGGTAAATTCAATGTGAGTGGACAAGGCTATTTGAAATTTGAATCTTCCACATTTGAACGGTCGAACATAAGCATTCGTGGAGGTTCTTTTGATTTTGCATCATCGGTATTTGATAATCTCAGTATTGAGGAAGAAGAAACTGTGCATACGAGTCGTTTTACATCTTCGCACCTGAGTGGCTGGCCATCAATAATCGTGAGCAAAAGCCTTCAGGAACTTCGGGTCGTGGGCTCCTCTGTTACCTATCTCACCAGGGGCATTCAAAAACACGGTGGGCGATTAACTGTGAGATGCTCAGAATTTAGGGATAACTTTGAATTCAGTGCAATTTCATTGTTCGATAATGCCCGCCTTGACATGAACCTCCGAAATGGCGCCGGTTACAATGTTTTTCAAGATAATCTGTCTCATATAAAGGTGGATTATTCAGTGTTCAATATAGGTATGGGGTACAACCAGTTTTACTACGATGCCGTCAACTCGACTCCTCAATCCAGTATTATTCACGGCAGGGTTGGCTATACACCAGGCTCGGTCCAATCAGATTACTTGATTTCAGCAATCCATAATACGTGGACTCCATATGGTCAAAGTCCCAATCAGGCATGGCCGGATCCTGCTGCGTTTGAAATCGAAGTTTACCATGACGAACCATGGAATTCGCAGATGATGTTTTATGTTCCTTTTAATTTTGGTTAGGTCATGCCTCCTACTGAGTGCGGACTCTATGACTACCCTGCTGATCCACCACCGGTGGAGGGGCCTAAAAACGGTAGCGAAAACACCATTTCAAGCCAGACTGTGCCTCTGATGTCCGGCACTGTATATTTTGATGGTTTACAATTTGATGAAGCCTTGCAAACTGTTTCGAACCTGCTGATTGAAGCTGACACTGCTGAGGCTGACATGCAATTAATTGCTGATATGTATTTTGATTTACTATCGTCAGTTCCCGATTGCAACGAACCTGACAGTGCTTGCAAAGCGTTAAATCAGATGTGTTTCGAAGCTTTACATGGCTATAAATCAGCGATAGAAATTATGTTCAAAGAAGAGGAGTTAACCATTGACGAAAATCAGGCCTCCTTTCAACCCACTGTATCAGATTATGCCTCGACACTCATGACATTTACCGACAGCGTGAAAACCCCTGAAAATCATTTCAAACAGTTTGACCTCGAAATGATGAAAGTATCGTTGTTCAGGGGAATCCAGAAGTACGATCAGGCGCTTTCCATTTTGATCAATATGGAACAATGCGAACACGATTCGATCAGGGAAGTTATCATTGACTCACAAATTCAAAACATCCTCTTTGATCAGCACGTGCATTCGGAGGGAGTTTCATACGATCTTGAAAATGAAAGCTCATTTGAGCTCGATTCGAGTTTGTTTCATCTCTATGCGCAGAGCATTATTGATACTTCAGGATTCGGTAGTTACATTATTGGCCCGAATAACCTGATGTTCACACATTGCGAAATTCCCGTGTCCGGAGATAAATCTCTGTCGGCAGGGAATGCGGGAACACCAGTGGAAATTTTCCCTAATCCCACCTTGGGAGAGGTACAAGTACGGCTGAACATCCCCGAGTTTTCGTCGGATGACGCCGTCTACTTAATGCAGCTCCACGACCTGTCAGGCAGAATTGTCTTCTCGGAAGTAATTCGGAGTACAGACCAATCCATCGTACTGCCAAACTTGCAGAGATCGATCTATATTTCATCGGTTAGCAGAGGAGATGAGAGAATATTTCGGGGAAAACTCACGGTCATGTGAAAACTACATTCAAATTACCGGCAAATACATTTGCTTTGGTTCAAGTTAAAAAATCGGCCCGCTGAGCGGGCCGATTTTTTTGGTCTATTCCGGTGAAGTTATCCGAAGCAAGATAATTGACACTCGGTACGTCAACAGCTCATCACATGCGTCATTCAGGACGGAGCGCAGCGTAGTGAAGAGTGCTCGGAGAAATAGTCCCATCTATTGAATATTGTGTCACAAATACATGGGATGCTTGGCTGCAACATGCCTTTGGCTACTATATAACTAGATTTAACTTGCTGAATATCTGTGCCCCCCCGAAATCGGTTTTGTCATCATTTTTGCGGGGCAAAAATGCCGCCAAAACCTTGGCATTACGCCGACATTAACCCACGGTTCACACCGTGGGCTAATGTAATGCCACCGCTACGCGGTTCAAATCAGATCATAATTTGGTCCCGGTTATCTGTTTTCGATGTTCGGTTGGAAAACCGCGCTCACTTGATCTAAAGACTTGATCTCCGATTTACAATGCTGCGGAACTATTTTCTAAACATTGAACTTCAAAGGAACTCTTAAATCGTCTTTCCGCAGCCTTACAAATGCAGCGGTGCGCGTTTTTCCCGGAAGGGAATGGCTACACATCAAACAACGCCTTCAACTCCGTCGCATCCTCCGGCTTCATTTTATTGGCCAGGATGAGTCCGAGCTGCCTGCGGCGCAAGGCGCCGGCGTAGCGCTCTTTTAAAAGTGTAGATGGCTTCGTTGCATTTGGTGCGCTTTCCGGTGCGGTGGTTTTCTACAAAGACGTCGAGAAACACCTCCATTGATGAGGAGAACGACCGGGATACCTTGGATTCGATGGTCACGATGTCGCCGAGTTTGATGGCCTTGTTGAACGACACGTTGTTGACCGCTGCCGTCACCACCACGCGGCGGCTGTGGCGCTGCGCCGAGATGGCGGCGTTGATGTCCATCCAGTTGAGGAGCTGGCCCCCCATCAGGTTGCCGAGGGTGTTGGTGTCGTTGGGAAGGATGATCTTTGAGCCGGAGGCGAAAGTCTCGCGGGCGAATTTTTTTTCTTTCATGGCAGTGCGGTTTGCGGCGGCAAAGGTACGGTCTCTCAGAGAGTATTCCGTGTTAAATCGCTTCAGGTTGTTGTCTGCCTCTCTGTGGTTCGGAACTGGCAGAATGAATGCGACTTTGCCTGCTTATAGTTGAAAAATGAATTTTTTCAGTTTTGCTATGATCGTCAGCTCGAGTGTTTTTCAGCCCTTTTTGAGAGGTTTATTTTCAGCAAGATTGGGGTAGGGTGAAAAATGAACTAAGCAAGTTTAATGATATCCACGCAGTGGATACCGAATAGCGACCTCACGCGAAGCGTAATCGAGAGCGTCTCAGAAGAAAACTTTTGATTTCAATGCATCTCGATACATTTTTTGACTCCGCTGTGCTTCGTCAAAAAACACTCGATGTGACGATTATTTATATTGTAATTGTTTCATTCTAAGAGGGCCGTCACATAATGCCTCTCCGTCAGTCAGGAAGTGCCGCGATGCAGGGGCAGAGCCTGCGTGTCGTTTTGATCTTTACAAACAGTCGGGCAGGTACCGAGTTACTACTCTAACATTATGACTCCTTTCATAAAATGCGACCTCCATTATTCTTTGAGCTGCTACAGTTCGTGAAATATGCTTTGGATATCGTAATTTGAGAACATCCTAAAACCCGAATAATAATCAGTCTCGGCTTCGTACTTTTGCAGCAATGGACGGTAATTACCTTTTAGCAGCCAAGGCCCTTCACATCATTTTTGTGGTGGCCTGGTTCGCGGGCCTGTTTTACACCCCCCGCCTGTTCATCTACCAAACCGAAGCTGCCGACGGACTCGAACCCGCGCGCAAGGTGCTCACGGATCAGTTCAAGATCATGACAAGGCGTTTGTGGTACATTATTTCGTGGCCGGCTTGCATTCTCTCCACCGCATTCGCGGTTTGGATGTTGGTGCTTTACCCCGGCTATCTGCAAGCGCCGTGGATGCACCTGAAGCTGGGGCTCGTGGCATTGCTTCTGCTCTACCACATTTCGCTTCAGGTCATTTTCAAAAAACTGCAACGGGATGAGTATCCCATGACGGCGACGCAGCTACGCCTGTACAATGAGGTGGCGACCTTGCTGCTTTTTGCCATTGTCTTTACCGTGGTATTTAAAAATACGTCAGGGTGGTACTACGGTGTCGGTGGAATACTTGCACTCGGGGTTGTGCTTTCAATTGCTGTGCGATTATACAAACGCTACCGCACGGGATCTTGATCGTTGTGGCCCGCTGGCATTCAAGCCATCTGCTCCTTCAGCCACGCGCGCGCCTCTTCCTCTGTCTTAAAAAGCTTGGTGGGCCGGTGGGGCTCATTATGGCGCACAAAGAAATTGGCCGCCATCTGATGGGAGTAGTGCTCGGTGACGATGGCGTCGGCTTTGATCTGATCGGTGATGTCTTGCGACGATACCAGATCGCGGGCCTCCTGACTCAGGGTAGCCTTCCTGCCGGCGGTAACCAGCAAGGTCGTGGCCTCGGGAAATTCATTGTGAATGGTATCGAAAATCTCACGTATTTTTTCGGGCTGCAACACTTCGTTCGGGTAGATGTGCAGTTCAACACAGCCCTCCGAGGTGCTGAGCCTGTTCAGGGCTTCATTGTAATTTTCAAAACTTTCAAGCCGCACGCGGTGCAGGTTTTTGTGCAAATCGAGCACGGAGGCGTCGTGACCGCGCTTTTTCAAATCGGCCACGTGCTTTTCTGCATTGGCGGCCTCGCTGAAGCATCCGCTAATAATGTGGTAAGTCCCAAAATTTGTCTTCACCGGCTTCGATGATTTCAAAGGCCCTGCAGCCACAGTTTCTTCGATTTTCCTCAGGTCGACCCACACGCCTGTGGTGTCTGCCCGATTTTCCGAAAAGGAGAAAGCAAACAAACCGTCATTGGCGGGAAAGCTTCGCTCGGTGGCTCGCTGCACTTCTGTGAAGTCGGCCGAGGAGGAAGGCGAGTATTGTCTGCTATCAAAGCTGCCGGTTGAAAATGGGTTGAGATCAGCGGGGGTGAAGTCGCCTTCGCTTTTGAACCCGGTCTGTACACCCATGTACACGCTCAAAGCGATGAAGGGCAGAAGGGTGGCGGCTGCCACGCGGTAGATGCTGCGCGTGTGCTCCGACCCGGTCTTTTCGCGTTCGGGCATTTCTGCCGGCGCGGTTTCGCGGGGAGGCATTTCGATCACCTTGGCCTCGCGGGCGGGGGCTTTCTTTTCGGGAATGGCTTCAACGGCGGGTGTTTCTTCTTTTGCGGAAGCGGCGGCCCGCTGCACGGGTTCGGGCAGCACAAAAGTTTCGAAACCCCAGGCCTGCTTCAGCAGGTTGTGGGTAGCGTCGGGCTCAAATCGCAGGTTCTTGTGGCCGTCGATGTAGAGGATGCCGATTTTCTTCAGCTTGATCTTCGCGCCGTCGTTGAGGCGGTTCAGGTAGTTTTCCACTTCCGAGCGCACAAAGTCGTTGCCCTCTTCAAAAGACCACCCCATGGCATCGGCACAGGCCGAGGCGAGGAGGCCATCGTTTTTGGTCAGGTTTCGGTTGAAACGAATGTCTTTACCGGGCGGCACGGCCAGCCCTTTTTGCGTGTCAAAACGCGCGGGTCGATAGTTGGAAACAAAGCCACCGAGGCGGGGTACCACCACGCAATCGTAGTCGTAGAGCAGCTCGGCGATGTATTGATCAAGCGAAGGGTTCATGGGTTCTTTTTCCACAGGTCGAAATTACACAACTCAATCAACTCCGTCAAAGAAAAAACTTCTTTTGAAGCGCCTCGAGGTCTTCCGGGGTGTCGACCGAATCGGCCCTCAGGGGAGTGACATCGGTATATATATGGTATCCGTTTTCCAGCCAGCGAAGTTGCTCGAGCGATTCAGCCGCTTCGAGCACCCCTTCCGTCAGGCTTTCGAGCTCCAGAAGTACTTCAGTTTGAAATCCGTAAATACCGAGGTGGATGAGGTAGCCGTCAAATTGATCGCCCCC
>JAIVHQ010000426.1 GCA_020200995.1 Flavobacteriales bacterium | reverse complement strand
CCGAAAACAAGGGAAATCAACAGGCTGGTAAGTACGGCCATGGCCGCGCGAAATGAGATGTACTGAAACACCCCCGTTCCCGGAATGTCGTATGCGCTGTCGAGGTATTCGAAGAGGTAGTAGAGCATTAGATGTTCAGGGGTTTAAGGGATTCCTTCAAAATGGCCAAATCGTCGAACGGAAGGCGCTCGCCGTTGATCTCCTGATATTTTTCATGTCCTTTTCCGGCCACGAGAATGATGTCGCCCGGCTTGGCAATGCTGCAGGCCATGCGGATGGCCTCACCGCGGTTTACAATGGCGTTGGCCTTGCGGTAATCCTGGGGCTCCACACCTTTGCGCATGTCTTCGATGATGGCCTCGGGGTCCTCGGTGCGCGGATTGTCGGAAGTGAGGATCACGCGGTCGCTGTACTTGCAGGCGAGGCGCGCCATTTCGGGCCGTTTGGTCTTGTCGCGGTCGCCGCCGCAACCCACCACCGTAATCACTTCTTCGTTGCGCGTGCGCACCTCATCAATGGTCTTGAGCACGTTGCGCAGGGCGTCGGGCGTGTGGGCGTAATCGACGATGGCGGTCACCTTGTCGGCGCTGCGCACATATTGAAAGCGCCCGTCCACGGGATTGATCTCGCTGAGTGCGGTGAGCACGTCGAGCTTCTGCCCACCGAGCAAAATGGCCGAGGCGTAAACCGTCAAAATATTGTAGGCATTAAACCGGCCCACCAGTCGGGTGTAAAAATCGGTGCCATCCACATCGAGCTGAAGCCCGTGAAAGTGGTTCTCAATGATGCGCGCCCGAAAGTCGGCCATGCTTTTGAGGGCAAAGGTTTTTTGGGTTTTCGCCTTGCAGTTTTGCAGCATGGTTTCGCCGTGCTTGTCGTCGAGGTTCACCAGGGCAAACGCCTCAGCGGGCAGGCCGTCAAAAAGCATTTTTTTGGCGGCGATATACGCGTCGAAAGTTTTGTGGTAGTCAAGGTGGTCGTGGGAGAGGTTGGTAAATGCAGCTCCGGCAAATTCGACCCCCGTAACGCGGTGCTGGTGCAGGGCGTGCGAGCTCACTTCCATAAAGCAGTACTTGCAGCCTGCGTCCACCATGTCGCGGAGCAGCTTGTTGAGCCCGATGGCGTCGGGGGTGGTGTGGGTGGCGGGTACCACCTCGTTATGAATTCGATTTTCAACCGTGGAGAGCAATCCCGAGCGGTGGCCCAGCAGCTTGTACAAGCGGTAGAGCATCGTGGCGCAGGTCGTCTTGCCATTGGTGCCCGTAATGCCGACCAGCTTGAGCTGCCTGGAGGGATTGTCGTAAAAATTGGCGGCGATGTAGCCGAGGGCCTCGCGCGCATTGTTCACTTTTACGTAGGCGATTCCTTCCTTGGTATTTTTCGGAAGCACCTCGCACACCACGGCTACCGCACCCTGAGCAATGGCAGTGTCGATAAAATCGTGGCCGTCCACTTTGGTGCCGGGCACGGCCACAAAAAGTGAGAAGCGCCCCACCGCTCGCGAATCGAGGTGCACGGCATCAATGGCCACATTGGTGCCGCCGATAACCTGCTGAATGCGGGATTGATACAATATGTCTTGAAGCAGTTTCATACGGATCAGGATAGTTCTATGTGAATGGTTCG
>JAIVHQ010000056.1 GCA_020200995.1 Flavobacteriales bacterium | reverse complement strand
GTGCTGAGGTTTGATGATTTGAGTGAAGATGTTCGCGAAATGCACTACGCCTTTGAGCACTGCACCCACGATTGGCAAAAATCCGACCTTCAGGACATGGACTTTGTCGAGGGTTTTAATTCGGATATCATCTACGATTACGAATTTTCGTTCAACACCCTCAGGAATTTCACGCATTACGAAATTGCATTTCCCAACGACCGAATCAACCTCACGCGAAGCGGAAATTACATCGTAAAGGTATACGCCGACGGCAATGAGAAGAACCTACTTCTCACCGCGCGCTTTATGATAGTGGAGCCCATGGCAACCATTGAAGAAGTCATCAAGCCATCGAGCGTGGTCAGCGAGCGAAACCAGCGGCAGGAAGTAGACCTCACTGTGCAGCTGGGCGGGGTCCAAAGCAACAATCCCTATGCGGAGATAGAGCTGGTCGTGATGCAAAACTTTCGGTGGGACAATGCCCGGCGCGGGGTGAAGCCCAGTTTTGTAAACGGGAATACACTGACTTATGACTTTCAGCGCGAGCTCACCTTCGACGGCACCAATGAATTTCGATTTGTAGACGCCAAAAGTGTCCGCTACCGGAGTGCACAGGTGCAGGACGTTCAGCTCGAAGACGGGGCCTACCACATCATGCTGACACCCGACAAGAGCAGGGCTTTCAAAAAATACAATTTTAACAATGACATCAACGGCCGCTTCCTGATCAAGAACGACGACATGGACAATGCCCACCTCGAGTCTGACTATGTTTACATACACTTCAGCATGCCCGTAGACGCCATGTTCGGGAGTGGAAACATGTACCTCTTCGGTCAGCTCAGCAACTGGAACCTGGAGAAGGACTTCAGGTTGGAATACAACCCTGAAACCGTGGCTTATGAAAAAGTAGTCATGCTCAAGCAGGGATATTACAACTACATGTATCTCTGGCAGTATGCTTCAGCACAAGAGGCCACAACCGTCATGACAGAGGGCAACCACGCCGACACCGAAAACGAGTACTTCGCATTGGTCTATTTCAAAGACCGCAGTTCATTTGCCGACAGGCTGGTAGGTTTTAAAAAATTCAGCAATTACAAGAATTAAATTAACGTTCTGTTTCGTATTTTAAGGAAAAGAATCCCTATTCTTGCTTGCTATTAAAAAACAGACAAATGGTTACTGCAATTTCTTCAGGTATCAGCATTTCAATAAGTTGTAAATTCGAACCCCGTTTTTCCAACCCGGAAAACAATTTGTTTATGTTCTCATACCGCATAAACATCGAAAATCGCAATGACTTTACCATTTGTCTGGAGCGCCGGCGCTGGAATATTCAGGACAGTGCGGGCCCCGCGCGGAAGGTGGATGGCGAAGGCGTGGTGGGAAAACAGCCCGTGATTCCGCCGGGCGGAAGCTACTCATACAGGTCCTCCTGCGATTTCTCAACAGATACGGGCCAGATGCGCGGCTCTTACGAAATGCGCAACCTCGATACCGATACCCTGTTTGAAGTAGAAGTCCCGTCATTCATGCTTATGATACCCCACCGCCTGAACTAATCGGGGACACTCACTCTTCGAGATCTTCAAAGTCTATTATGTAAACAGTGCCACTGCGCTTAGTATCTCTCACAATCGTGCCGTTAAGCTGCTCCGTGAGCGCATAAATCAGTTCCGTGCCGAATGAACCACTTTCAGACGGGTCTTCTGTTGATTCAGGAATCCCCACGCCATTGTCGCCGATTACCATTCGGTAACGCCCCTCTCCCATCGATTTGATTTCCACAAACACGGTTCCCTCGGATTCTTCGGTAAAAGCATATTTGAGAGCATTGCTGATTATTTCGTTAATAATCAATCCCAATGGGGTAAGCGTATCCGACTTGAACCTATTTACAGCCACATTTACTTCGAGTTGCACCTTTTGCGAAAGGTTGTAAGTCTTTAGCAGATTTTCCGAAAGGTCGTTGACATACTCGGCAATATTGACGGTGGACAGGTCTTTGCTTTGATACATTTTCTGGTGGATCAGCGACATAGAGCGCACCCTGTTTTGAACTTCATCGAATACATGTACCAATTTGCGATCGGTGATAAATCGGGATTGGAGGCTGAGCAGGCTGACGATGATCTGGAGATTGTTCTTGACGCGGTGATGAACTTCACGCAGCAACACAACGTTGGTATCGCGTTCTTTGACAATTTCACTGGTGCGCTGCTTTACAGCCCCTTCCAGCTCTGAGCGTCGGGTTTTCTCCAATTGGATTCTATAGCGGTAAGCCACATATAAAATGGCGATGAGGAGAAAAATCGCTGCGACCTTGAAGGCCGCTGTTTGCCAAAAAGCGTGGGCTACCTTGAATGGCAGAACCGCAGGCTCCTCGTTCCAAAATCCATCATTGTTTGACCCGCGCACTTCAAACCTGTAGCTGCCCGGGGCCAGATTCGAAAACGTTGCAAAGCGCCTGCTGCCCATATAGCGCCACTCGTCGCTCAATCCTATGAGGCGGTAGGCGTATTGGTTTTTCTCAGGCTGCTTGTAATTCAGTGCCGCAAATTCGATGGTAAAGCCCGGGTGATTGTACTTGAGCTCAATGCGATCGTTTATGCGCTTGTCTCTTCCCGAGTCCTGGCGCAGCACATCATCTCTCAACAGGTTGAACCGACATATCACCACGGGAGGTATGAAAGTGTTCTCCCTGAGCCCTTCAGCATAAAAATAATAGAATCCATTGGCCCCGCCAAAATAGATGCGGCTCTCATTGTCCTGGAAGGAGCTCCCCGCAAAAAATGTATTGCTGCCAGGCATATCCTTCTCATTGTAATTTCTGAAGGTGGCAGTTTCAGGGCTATAGGCAGATATTCCTCCGTTCGTACTCACCCAAAGGTTGTTCTCAAAATCACACCTGATCCCCAGCACCACATTGCTAGCCAAACCGTCATCAATGGTGAAGGAAGTGAACCTGTCACCACCTTCGTAGCGACATAGCCCGCCTCCCGAGGTGGCTACCCAAAGGTTGTTGCCATTGTCTATGTGGATATCGTTGATAACACCCGACCCGAGGTGGCCCGCCGCCGGATTTCCCGGCTCGAAACGATGAAGCATTTCAGTTTGGACATCAAATCGGTAAAGCCCGGAATTTCCCGTTCCTAACCAAAGTGTTTCCTCATCTTGAAGGTACATGCACGAGATGTTGTTGTCGCGAAGGCTTGCGGGATCATCGCCGGAGAACCGAAATATTTTGAACTTTCCTGTGGCGGCGGTGTAAAGTGAAAACCCTCCACCAATGGTACCTACCCACAGATCTCCGGAAGCTGAAGGCTGGATGCACGACACCTTATTGCTGGGAATTCCGTCGGGATCGTTGGGGTCGACCGTAAATTTTGCGACGGTCTCAAAAGTCTCAGGATCGAGTTCCCATAGTCCTTCACCATCAGTGGCAGCCCAAAGTTTGCCATCGCTTCCCGCAGTAATATCGCGCACCACCGCTTCGATGCCTTCCACCCTTCCCGAGGGCTTCCATTGCATTCGGTCGGGTATTTGAGTTCCGTCCTTTTTAAACTTCATAATCCCGGCACCCGTACCTGCCAGTAAGGTTTGATCATCGGGTCGGAAAAAACTGTAGGACTTGTTGAGCTCGGGAATGTGCCCTTTGGACTGGCTAAATCGCTGAGAAAAAAATTGCTGGGCCTCGTTGTTCAGTGTGGCAATACCCGCTGAGAGGGTGCCAATCCAAATCAGGCCCGACCGATCAGACATTAAGCAGGTGGCATAACTGTTCGGCAGCTCACCAAAATTCAATGAACCCGACAGGCCATTTCGGACATCTGACTTTGTACGGTACAGTTGGTTGAGGCCCGTCGGCGTACCCACCCAAATTTTCCCGTTGGCATCTACCATCAGCGCATTGATGATAGAGGACCCAAGCAGGTCTTTTTTTGGAGTGTCGGCGTAGTAGCGCGAGAAGATTTCCAGCACAGGGTTAAACTTATTCAGCCCGTTGCGTGTACCGATCCAGAGGTTTCCGTCGTGGTCCTCAGCAATACTTGAAATCATGTTATCGCTCAAACTATTGTCATCGTCATAGTCTTTTTTGTAGCGCTTAAAATTGCCTTCCGGCAAAAGCAGGTTGAGCCCGGCGTCGGTTCCCACCCAAAGGTTGTTGTTGCGGTCGGCGTAGAGGGTATTTACTGCATTTCCCGAAAGGCTGAAAGGATCGTTTTCACGAATGGAATAAGATTTAAAACTACCTTCAATGCTCTCGAGCTTGTTCAATCCGTTCTCGGTTCCAATCCACACATCACCATGATTATCTGTGATGATTGATGTGATTTTATTGCTGCTCAACGACCGGTCGTCTTCAAACCAGTGATAGTAGCGCCGCGAGGTCAGGGTAGCCGGGTTGAGCATGTTGAGACCGAAGTTCGTCCCCACCCAAATATTTCCTGAAAAGTCCTGACTTAGAGAAGTGATGCTATTGCTGCTCAACGAAGTGGAATCTCCCTGCACGTAGCGTATTACTTCAAATCTGTAACCGTCGTACCGCGTGAGCCCGTCTTTGGTACCCGCCCATATATACCCCGCCCTGTCCTGCATCATGCAGGTAATGGTGGCTTGGGGCAGGCCGTCTTTTATACCGAGGATATTAAAAGGAATGGTCTGACCTGATGCGCTCAGCGCGGCGAGAAATATAAAGACGCCTAAAATGCAGTCTCTGACCATCGGGGGAGTTCAGTTTTCAAAATCATTGCCGACGGCTAAAGTAATCATTTGAGCCATGCCTCGGCGGGTGTGCGTATCTTACGTAGTTCAGGAGCAATTGTTTTTCAATTCGTACTTTCGCACCCTCAATTGCTTTACCTAAAAAACACATTGCCATATGCCAAAAGGAGTCTACAGAATTCCCTATCCCGCCAACGAACCTATCAACGACTACGCCCCCGGAAGCCCCGAGCGCCAATCGCTGGAGGAGGCTTACGAAAAATTAATATCCGCAGATCCCATAGACGTACCGATGTACATCGGCGACAAAGAGGTGAGAACGGAGCAAAAAATGCCGATGAATCCGCCCTACGATCACGGCCACTTGCTCGGGCATTTTAATTACGGAGATGCAAGTCACGTAAAAGACGCCGTAAACGCAGCCCTCGAAGCCCGTCAGGCATGGGCCGACATGGCTTGGGAACAGCGCGCAGCCATTTTCCTCAAAGCGGCCGACCTCATCGCAGGCCCTTACCGCTACGAGATGAATGCCGCCACGATGATCGCCCAGAGCAAGAACGCATTCCAATCGGAAATCGACGCCGTTTGTGAATTGATTGATTTCCTCCGCTTTAATGTGGCCTACATGGAAGAAATTTACGAAAACCAGCCCGTGAGCTCAGAAGGCGTGTGGAACCGCCTCGAATACAGGCCGCTTGAGGGTTTTGTGTTTTGCATCACCCCCTTCAACTTCACCGCCATCGCGGGCAACCTCCCCGCCAGCGCGGCCCTGATGGGCAACGTATGCGTTTGGAAACCGGCCGATAGCCAGGTGTATTCTGCCAACCTTGTAATGAAAATCTTCAAGGAAGCGGGCCTGCCCGACGGCGTAATTAATATGATCACTGTAGACGGCCCCGTGGCCGGCGATGTGGTTTTCAAGCACCGTGACTTTGCCGGGCTGCACTTTACCGGATCCACCGGAGTTTTCAAGCACCTTTGGAAGACCATCGGCGAAAACATCGACACCTACCGAGCATATCCGCGCATAGTGGGTGAAACGGGAGGAAAAGACTTTATCGTGGCCCACAAAACGGCGCCCGCCAAGGAAGTGGCTACGGCCATCGCGAGAGGTGCATTCGAATTTCAGGGACAAAAATGCTCCGCTGCATCGAGGGCTTACATTCCCGACAACATCTGGCCGGAGGTGAAAAAGCACCTGCTCAACGATGTGAACAGTTTTAAAATGGGGCCTCCATCCGATTTTTCAAATTTCATCAATGCCGTAATCGACAAGAAAGCATTTGAAAAAATCAGCGGCTACATCGGGTTCATTACCGAGCAGGACGATGCCGAGATCATCGCAGGCGGAAAATGCGACGCGAGCAAAGGCTACTTCATTGAGCCCACCGTGGTGGTGACCACAAACCCGAAGTTCAGAACCATGGTCGAAGAAATATTCGGCCCGGTGATGACCATCTACGTTTACAAAGCCGAAGAATGGGACGAAGTGCTCGAACTTGTGGACAATACCTCTCCTTACGCTCTCACAGGAGCTGTAATCAGCGGCGACCGCTACGCAATAGAAAAAGCCACAAAGAAGCTCGAGAACGCCGCGGGTAATTTTTATATCAATGACAAGCCCACGGGGGCTGTGGTCGGACAAAAGAGACTTTTGTGCCGGCGAAGGACTACCGCTACCCCTTCCTGGGGTAAGTTTCATCTCCCAAATGTTAATGACAAGCCTTTCTTCATAATCGGAGAAAGGCTTTTTTTTTGTAAATATCTATATTTTTGGAGCTTGAGAGTTTCAATTGATGATATCTTGGGTAGTTTACACTGAACGTACCTAACGGCACGTGTTTTTCTATGGCACATCAAAACACCCCGGTTGAAACCGGGGCTTACCACACGGGGCGTACCTAACGGCACGGGGTGTTGACCTTCGATTTATATTGTTTCTACTGAGGGCACACCTTCGGCCCTGAAAGTAGACATGTACCCATCGTTTAAAGTATTGGCCCACACAATTTGAACGCACCGAGGTGCCTCCATCAGGCAGTTGCTCCAACAATTTTGAGCGCACGGTGTGAGCCTTATTCGCCGGCAGGTGGTCTTGCTGAATGGCAAGCGTGCCTTTAAACCTGAGTTCGGTTCTTATTCGGGAATTCAGATGTCCATAAACAACCGCAAGACAACTTAGCGAGGCACGAGCGATCTCATGAGCACCGCTGAAAATATACTGATGCGAATAACGCGCATTTTCAAAGCTTTAGCGGGCTAAAGCGCGAAAATGCAACGCAGGATAGCGGTTGTTTATGGACAAGGCGAGTGCATTTCCACCTGTAAACAGTGATTTTCTTCCTAAAAATGATTCGAAATAGCCCGCTATTACTTCATCATTTTTAGTCGAAACTCACTATTTACAGGCGTTCTGAACCCGAATAAGAACCGAACTCAGGTTTTTAGGTACGCCCCGTGTGGTAAGGCGGGGATTTGTCCCCGTCGTTACGCTGTTTCCTATCCAGCCTGCATGTCATTAGGTTCGCTCAGTATAAATTTACTCCGAAACTTTAGTAGATTTCAATCTGTAAGTGTAGATTTACCATTCGTGAAACGCATCCCCAAAATACTCAGGAATCGGTACGTCGCAGTGTTTGCGGGATTGCTCCTGTACATTACTTTTATCGACACCCACGACGTCATCACCCAGTTCAGGCACAAATACAAGCTCAGCCAAATAGAACGCGAAACAGAGTATT
>JAIVHQ010000253.1:2192-8784 GCA_020200995.1 Flavobacteriales bacterium | reverse complement strand
GCCGTGGTAAAGAGAAAATCGCCATACGTGGTCTTGAGAAAGCACGCCGCATAATGTTGAAAAGGGCAAGTGGAACTATTAACATTGTTGAAAACTTCACTTGCTTTTACCTTAGAATACGAAACCTATCTGTCGGAGGGTCGTGCAGCTGACCTACCTTTCGAACTTCGCGCCTACCGCAAAATTTCCGGAAAGAATCGCTTACTTTCGGAAGTAGAAAAAACCACCATGAAAGCCCCCGGAATCTTAGTCTTTGCTTTACCTTTATTTTTGGCCTTGTGCGGGTGCTCCAACGACGATGAAGAAACTCCGCCGGCGCTGGTGTTTACCGAGACCTTTCGCATCACGCTCGGCGGTGAAGTTTACGAGGCCGATGAAATTTCTGCAGTATTCGTTTCGTCTCCGCAATCGCTATCGATCACCGGGCGTTTCCCGCAAGGAGGCGAAGCGGGCCTCTCCATGGTTCCCATCCCCGCAGTGGGAGAGCACAGCACCGATTTAGACCTGAGCTTCTCAGTCGAATTTCAAACAGAGTCGTACTTCTGCAATACCAACTGCACTTTGGAGGTAATTGAAAACAACACCGCAGAGCGCCGATTCGACGCCCGCATCAGCGGCGTGATGGTGGCTTCGGGCTTTTCGCCCGACAGCCTCGTGCTCACAAACGGCAGAATTACCGTGGCATATTAGTTCTAAGGACAAACAATCTTTTGTCATTCAGTAAGGTGTCTGCTTTATATAAGTCGAAAATGATGTAGCTAGAAGATCAATTCCTTAGATCAAGCCGCAAGCATGACCGAAGGCACGATAACGGACCTTAAAAGCAGACTTTAATCGGAGTTTTCCGGTACAATCAAGTGGCCGGATCATAAAGTTCGATAGGCAACTCCTTAGACCAAGCCAAAGGCATGGGCGCATGCAGTTCTAAAAAGCAATGAGTTGACATTAGTCGATGATTGTTTTTAGAACAAGTGCAAGGTAGATAGCGGACTTTATGGACGGCCACACACCAGCAAAAAACCACTGCTTAGGCAGCAGCGGTTTTTTATTGGTCGTTTTAGTCATCGGGTTGTAAGCATCGAATTCTTGGTAATGTTTAAAGTTTCTTAGGCTCTCGAGATTAAATCTCTACTCTGAGCACTTGCTAAAGTTAATGATTCCATCTCTAAATTCCCCTCAGGGAAAACCCTGATTTTTTGCTGAAAACCAGTGAGCTCAAATTGCGCGAGCCGTTTTTCATTTCTTATCAACACAGCGCAAAAAAACGGTTGAAATCAGGTAAATTTGAAGGTTCAAAATCCCGCACCGCCCATGTTCATTATATTCGACACCGAGACCACCGGCTTTCCCAAAGACTACAACGCACCGATCACCGATTCAGACAATTGGCCCCGAATGGTGCAGCTGGCATGGCAGCTCCACGGCGCGGACGGGCAGCTGATTTCGGCGCAGAGCCACATCGTAATCCCGGACGGATACACCATTCCTTACAACACCGTAAAGGTACACGGCATTACCACCGAGCGGGCACAGGCAGACGGGATTCCCCTGGCGGAAGTGCTCGCCCTTTTTGAAGCGGATCGTGCACGAGCCAAATACGCCGTTGGCCACAATGTAGAGTTCGACATCAACGTGCTCGGGGCGGAAAACCACCGACTCGGACAGCCCTATCCCGTGGCCGAAATGGTTAAGCTCGACACCAAGGAGATCAGCACCGATTTTTGCGCCATTCCCGGCGGTCGCGGCGGACGTTTCAAATGGCCTACGCTCACCGAACTCCACACTAAGCTCTTCGGTGAGGGTTTCGGCGATGCCCACGATGCGGCCTACGACGTAGACGCCACGGCGCGTTGTTTTTTCGGGCTCCTGACTCAAGGCGTGGCCAAGGTGAGTGAAATCGCCGAGCCGCACAAAGTCAAGTACGAGGCCCCCGATTTGGCGGAAGCCAATTTTGCCAAAACAGAACTGGGCCCCGAGAACGCCACCGACCTCAGGGATGCCAAAAAAGCGGACATCTCCGCCATCCAAGAACTTCCATTTGCCCACCTGCACTGCCACACGCAGTTTTCGATTTTGCAGAGCACGAGCTCGATAAAGCAGCTGGTTGAGAAAGCAAAGGAACTGGAAATGCCCGCCGTGGCCATGACCGATTTCGGCAACATGATGGCGGCATTCCACTTCGTACGGGACGCGCTAAAGGCCGATATCACCCCGGTGGTGGGCTGCGAATTCAATGTCTGCGCCGACCGCAAAGACAAATCACGACAGGACAACGGCAACCAAACCGTTCTCCTGGCCAGGAACAAACGCGGCTACCACAACCTCGCCAAGTTGGCTTCCGTGGCCTATACTGAAGGTTTTTATTACGTGCCCCGCATCGACAAGGAAGTGCTGAAGCAATATTCGGGCGATATCATTGCAACCACGGGCGGACTCTTTGGCGAGGTGCCCAATCTTATCCTCAACGTGGGTGAAACCCAGGCCGAAGAGGCTTTCCTGTGGTGGAAGGAGCAGTTCGGCGACGACTTTTACGTGGAACTCAACCGCCACGGCATCGACGAGGAAGATGTGGTGAACGAAACGCTCCTCAAATTTGCCGAAAGGCACGGCGTGAAATACTTCGCTGCCAACACCACTTTCTACACCGAAAAGAGCGACGTCAAAACCCACGATGTACTGCTCTGTGTGCGCGATGCCGAGTCGGTGCACAAACCCCGAAAATACATCGGGAAGCGCGGCCGCGAATACCGTTACGGAATGCCCGAAGGCAACGAGGAGTTCTACTTCAAGAGCGGCGATGAGATGAAGAAACTCTTCGCCGACCTGCCCGAGGCCATCAGCACGGTGGGTGAGATACTCGGCAAGATCGAACGCTACGAATTGCAGCGCGATGTGCTCCTGCCGAAATTCGGTATCCCCGACGAATTTCTGGACACCGCCGATAATGACGACGGCGGAAAGCGCGGTGAAAACGCCTACCTCCGCCACTTGACCTACGAAGGCGCCGCAAAGCGCTACCCCGAAATCACCGACGAAATCAGAGAACGGCTGGACTTTGAGCTGGAGACCATCGCTCGCACCGGTTACCCCGGTTACTTTCTGATCGTCCAGGATTTTTGCGCCGAGGCGCGCCGCCGAGATGTCTCGGTGGGTCCGGGAAGGGGTTCGGCTGCCGGCTCGGCTGTGGCCTATTGCACCGGGATTACCAATGTGGATCCCATCAAGTACGACCTGCTTTTTGAGCGTTTTCTCAACCCCGACCGTGTGTCGCTTCCTGACATCGACATCGACTTTGACGATGAAGGACGGCAGCGGGTCATCGACTACGTGATCGATAAGTACGGCGCAAATCAGGTGGCACAAATCATCACCTACGGCACCATGGCCGCCAAATCGAGCGTGCGCGATGCAGGCCGCGTGATGGAGCTCCCCCTCGGCGATACCGACCGCATTGCCAAGCTGATTCCCAACATGATCACACTCCGCAAGCTCTTTGCCATGGACGAAAAGACCATGAAAGCCAAGCTGAGGGATACGGAGATCCAGGGCGCCAAAGAGCTGATCAGACTTTCTGAAGGCACGGGACTCGAAGCCGAAGTGGTCAATCAGGCCCGCGCCATCGAGGGATCGGTTCGCAACACGGGCATCCACGCCTGCGGGGTGATCATCACCCCCGACGACATTACGGATTTTGTGCCCGTGGCCCTCGCCAAGGACAGCGACATGTGGTGCACCCAGTTCGACAACTCCGTGGTGGAGGATGCCGGCCTGCTCAAGATGGACTTCCTCGGGTTGAAGACCCTCACCCTGATCAAGGATGCCATCGCTATTGCCAAAGAGAGGTACAACGTTGATATCGACCCCGACGAAATTCCCCTCGACGACGAAAAGACCTATGAGCTCTTCCAGCGCGGCGATACCGTCGGGATATTCCAGTACGAAAGTCCCGGTATGCAGGCCCACATGAAGGAGCTGAAGCCCACGGCCTTTGACGACCTCATTGCAATGAACGCCCTGTACCGACCGGGGCCTATGGAGTACATTCCCAGCTTTATTCGGCGCAAGCACGGCCTCGAGGACATCACTTACGACCTCGAAGCCAGCGAAGAGTACCTTAAAGAGACCTACGGAATCACCGTGTACCAGGAGCAGGTGATGTTGCTTTCGCAAAAACTGGCGGGCTTTACCAAAGGCGAGGCCGACGTGCTGCGAAAAGCGATGGGGAAAAAGATTTTTGCCCTGCTGGAAACCCTCAAGCCCAAATTTCTGGACGGGTGCGAGTCCAATGGCCACGACCGCAAAATAGCCGAGAAGGTTTGGAAAGACTGGGAGGCTTTTGCGAGCTACGCCTTTAATAAGTCGCATTCGACTTGCTATGCGCTGGTGGCATTCCAGACGGCCTATCTCAAGGCCAATTATCCCGCGGCATACATGGCTTCGGTGCTCAGCAATAATATGAACGACATCAAGTCGGTGACCTTCTTTATGGAGGAATGCCGACGGATGGGTTCGCCCGTGCTCGGGCCGAGTGTGAACGAGTCGAACCTGAAATTTACGGTCAACGAAAATGATGAAATCCGCTTCGGACTCGCCGCCATCAAAGGGGTGGGAGAGGGCGCCGTGCGCGCCATCGTGGCCGAGCGCGACGCCAACGGACCATTCAAGGATGTGTATAACTTTGTGCGCCGCGTCGATTTGCGACAGTGCAACAAGCGCGTGATGGAGGGCCTCGTTCTCGCCGGTGCTTTTGACTGTTTTGAAGGCATTCACCGAGCGCAGTATTTAGCTCCGGTGGGCAACAACGGCCAGCTCTTCATAGAGCAGCTCGTGAAATTCGGCAGTGCCATGCAAACCGCCGCCGATGCCCCGCCCGATCTTTTCGGCGATGCCATGGCTATCGAAGTGCAAACGCCTGAAGCGCCTCCCGTGGAACCTTGGGGCAACCAGGACCAGCTCCGCAGGGAGAAGGAAGTGGTGGGGATTTACATTTCAGCCCACCCTCTCGACGATTTCAGGCTGGAAATTGAAAATTTTAGCAACGGCAGGCTCGCCAACCTGCAGAAGTTGGAAGACATCAAGGGCAAGGAACTGGCCCTTCCGGGGATGGTGAGCAGCGTGGAGCACCGCACCACGAAAACCGGTAAACCTTTCGGGAGTTTTGAGCTCGAAGACTTCGCGGATGTTTCGAAATTCTTCCTTTTCGGTGAAGATTATTTGAAAATGAAGCATTTTCTGCTCCCCGGCGCATTTTTATTCGTGCGTGGAAAGGTGCAGCCCCGGCAGTGGAGCAAGACGGAGGAACTCGAGTTTAAGATCCACAAGATGGAATTGCTGAACGACTTGCGTCAAAAGCAAACACGAAAAGTGACGCTGGAAGTGCGCCTCGATGACCTTAATAACGGTTTGCTCGAGAAACTGGTCGGTCTGGTCGGTAAGCAAAAGAACGGAAACTCCTGTCCCGTGGAGTTTCGCGTGCTCGACCCCATGCGAAAACTGAGCATTCGCATGCCTTCGCGTTCCATGAAAATAGATTTATCCAATGAAACGATAAGCCAATTAGATGCGATGAGTGAAGTGCGGTACGCCCTCAATAGCTAATTTTGTGTATTCTTAGCACAAGCATTTTTCCTGATTGGAAAAGCAATTGTAACTTGTGCAGGCAAAAAATTAAAACACAAAGAAAATGGCAGTAGAATTCACAGAAGCAAACTTTGACGAGCTCGCATTAAAATCCGACAAACCCGTATTGGTGGATTTTTGGGCGGAGTGGTGCGGCCCATGTCGCATGGTAGGTCCCATCGTCGAGGAAATTTCAAATGATTATGACGGTAAGGCCGTGATCGGCAAAGTAAATGTGGATGAGAACCCCGGCATCAGTGCCAAGTACGGCATTCGCAACATACCCACCATTCTGTTTTTGAAAAACGGAGAAGTGGTAGACAAGTCTGTGGGTGCGGTTCCTAAGAACATATTGACCGGGAAGCTCGACTCGCAGATGTAATTGCGACGCAAAAATTAAAGATTGAAAGGCATCCTTCGGGGTGCTTTTTTTTGTTGGGAAAACTCGCTCAGATTTGACGCAAGTGCGGTGAGGCCAAACGAAACCACCGCTTCACCTTTTCTTCGTAATTTTGAGCCTATGGCATTGAACATCGATCGCAAAAAATACCAAAACCTCACCCACCTCGAATTTCTCGCAAAGCAGGTGGTTGAAGGATTTATCACGGGGCTCCACAAGAGTCCGTTTCACGGCTTTTCGGTCGAGTTTGCCGAGCACCGCCTCTACAACACGGGCGAGAGCACGCGCCACATAGACTGGAAGCTCTACGCCAAAACGGACAAGCTTTTTGTAAAGCGCTACGAGGAGGAGACCAACCTGCGGTGCCGGATACTGCTCGATATTTCTACCTCCATGCGCTACCCCGAGCCCGATGGCGACGATGCGCACAGCAAGCTCACCTTTTCGGTGTATGCCGCTGCCGCCCTTACGGAAATGATGCGCCGGCAGCGCGATGCTGTGGGCTTGAGCACTTTTTCAGACCGTGTGCATCTGCACGCCCCGGCCAAGAGCACAAAAGCCCACCATAAATTC
>JAIVHQ010000253.1:0-2099 GCA_020200995.1 Flavobacteriales bacterium | reverse complement strand
CAGCCACACAGGCCCTCCACGAAATCGCAGAGCGCATTCCCCGCCGATCCCTCGTGGTGGTGTTCAGCGATATGTTCGACAGTGGCGATGACAATGAAGCACTCTTTTCAGCTCTGCAACACTTGAAGTTCAATAAGCACGAGGTCATCCTTTTCCACATTACGGACAAGGGAACGGAGCTGGATTTCAATTTCCAAAACAGGCCCTACACTTTCGTTGATACTGAAACGGGTGAGCAGGTAAAGGCCCATCCCAGCGAGGTGCGGGAGAATTACCTCGCCAACATGGATAAGTTTGTGGAAGACCTCTCGCTGCGCTGCGGGCAATATGGCATCGACTTCGTTCCCGCCGATATTTCGGAGGGCTTTAACACCGTGTTGCTGCGTTACGTGATCAAACGCAACCGCTTGTTTTGATTTTTTTCAAATTCAATCGGCTGTAAATGAATGGCCGCATGAACCTGCGCAAAAATATTCGCTTTTTTTGACCCTTTCTGATTTGTGTGTCCCGCAAATTGGTTTACTTTTGCAACCGCTTCGGAAACGAAGTCTCTACCAGGTCCGGTAGTTCAGTTGGTTAGAATGCCTGCCTGTCACGCAGGAGGTCGCGAGTTCGAGTCTCGTCCGGACCGCAAAAAGCCCCTCAATCAGGGGCTTTTTTGCGTCTGTACTTTTTTGTGAAATCGGTTTTTTTACTTAGAAACCAGGTCGTAACTACCCAACTTCTTCAACTTCTCCGCTATTTTGTAAATGGAAATTCCCGCGCCGCCTCTCCCAATGGAGTGATACCATTTGGGTCGTAGAGCGGAAAGGGGTGGTTCGGCTGATTTCGCGGATTGTAAAGCACGTGGGTGCCGTATCGGCTGCCGTCGTTTCTGCTTTGGAGGTAGAGATACAAGTTGCGGTGAAAGGTCTTGTACAATTCGATGCCCTCAGGACTCCAGTCTACCCCGCGGTGGCCGCCCTCGGTGATGTGCAGCGGTAAGGGAAATTGATCGGCGAAGGAATAATTGTCCGACTCCAAAACTTCCTCTTCCAGGTTGTCAGGTGAATCTTCACGGTTTCCTTGGTAGATGTGCAGTGCGATCCCGTCAGCAGCCCCGTGCAGTGCGATCCCGTCAGCAGCCCCCGGATTTTTGGCGATGTAATCAAGGACAGCATTGTTCCATTCGTTTCTGTAAATGTCGCCCCGCGATCCATCGTTGGACACCGATGCCGCGACAACCAAAATTTTGAATGGATAGTTGCGCAGCGACGGAATCCATTCGTCGAGCAGTTTTACATAATCGGTGTAGTCGATTTTTCGGACGAAACCCAGCCCCGCCTTTTTTTCCTTTCTGAATTTAGGGAGATAGGTTTCATTGCCGATTTCTACGTGGGTGAATTCGATCTCCGCATCGCGGAATCGATCTATCAGGTCGAGCTGATTTTGTAAAGCATCATTGATGTTGAGGCAGAAGTAGGTTTCTACGTCTTTGCCGTCAATGAAATTCTTGTAACCATCTATTTCTTCAGTGGTAATGATGGTCTGTTGCCTCCTTTTGCGGGCGTCCGCCATGAGCCATGCCGGCACGTGGGCCTCGTCGCCCCAGGTGTACTGGCTCACGCTGCCGCCGGGGATTCTCAAACCGGTGATGGTCGGAATCCATGGCTGAATCATTTCCCAGTCGGTGTTGCGCATGCGGGAATTAATGATGAAGTGCGGCCTGTCAGCTGATGCCTGCTGTGGAGAGTTAAGATTGGGTGCCAAACCAGGCAAATTTTCAGTTGACGACCCTGCTTCTTTTGGCGGGGCAGGGGAGGATTTATCCGCCCATTCAAGGATGAGGTCGCCCTCTGCGTGCAAATTCGCAACAGTTACGATACCGTAATTTGTCTTGGTATAATTGACGACTGCATTGGCGAAATTTCTTTCAGGAGTTCCCGGATAAGATTTTGAAAGCTCTCTCCGTGCGTCGCGCATGAGCTCGTTTCGACTCGGAGTTCCGATCCCTAGAAGGGCAGTGTGCTTTGCGTCGACGGAAAATCGTTCGGATTTGGAGATTTTCGATGGCGCTACATTGGTGCTGTCCAGTGACAGGCTTTCACTCACCTTGCACG
>JAIVHQ010000425.1 GCA_020200995.1 Flavobacteriales bacterium | reverse complement strand
GGCATGCCCGATTCGACCGAATCCGATAATTCCGAGGGTTTTTCCGCGGAGTTCCATCCCTTTTCCGTACTTCTTCTTCAGCGCTTTGAAATCGCTGTGTCCGTTTGCGGGCATTTGTCGGTCGCTGTCGTACGATTGGCGGGCAAGGCTAAAAAGCTGTCCCATCACCAACTCGGCCACCGATTGAGAACTGCTCGCGGGGGTATTGGCCACAGTCAGCCCTTTTTCGCGGGCGTAAGCCACGTCTATGTTGTCCATTCCCACACCGCCACGGCCTATGAAGCGAAGGCCCGGGCATGCGTCGATCAGCGCTTGGCGCACGGTGGTGGCGCTTCGCACCAGGAGGGCTACCACTTCATTGTTGTTGATGTATTCCACCAATTGATCCTGGGGAACGTGGTCAGTAATTACGGTAAAGCCGGCACCTTCAAGCTTTGTTTGGCCCGAAGGTGAAATGCCGTCGTTTGCTAAAATTTTCATGTTTTGGTTTTTTTAAGCGGTTCTCTCTAATTCTTTCATCACATCCACGAGCACTTTCACGCTCTCCACGGGGAGGGCATTGTACATCGAGGCACGGTAACCACCCACTGAGCGGTGGCCCTTGAGCCCGCTGATGCGCGCGTCGTTCCACAATTTGTCAAAGCGTTCTTTGTGGGCGGCTTCGTCGTTGAGTACGAAGGTAGCGTTCATGGTGCTGCGGTCTTCCACGGCAGTGGTGCCCTTAAAGAGCGGGTTGCGGTCTATCTCGCCGTAGATCAGCGCGGCCTTTTCATCGTTGCGCTTTTGCATGGCGCTCATACCTCCGATGCTTTTCATCCACTCCATGGTGAGCATGGAAACGTAGATTGAAAACACGGGCGGGGTGTTGAACATCGAATCTTTTGAATCGTGTACCTGCAGGTCGAGCATTGACGGAATTTTGCGTCCCGTTTTGCCCAGGCTGTCTTTGTTGACTATGTAAACGGTGGTTCCCGCAGGGCCCATGTTCTTTTGGGCACCGCCGTAGATCAGGTCAAATTTCGATACATCGATCGGCTTGCTGAAGATGTCGCTTGACATATCGCACAGGACGGGTACATCCGATTCAGGAATTGACTTGAACTGGGTACCGAAGATGGTATTGTTGGAAGTGAGGTGGAGGTAATCCACATCCGAAGGCACCTTGTAGCCTTTGGGAATGTGTTGGTAATTGTCAGCTTTGCTCGAAGCGAGCTCAACAACCTCGCCGAGAAGGGCGGCCTCTTTCATGGCCTTGTTAGACCAGGAGCCTGTGTCGACATAGGCACCTCGGCCGCCGTCGTTTTTCATGTAATTGATGGCAGATTGGTAAAATCCCAAACTGGCTCCGCCTTGGAGGAAAAGAACGGTATAGTTGTCGGGCACATTCAGGAGCTCGCGCACGAGGTCGCGGGCTTTTTCCATGATGGCGACGAATTCTTTGCTCCGGTGAGAAATTTCGATGAGCGACAGGCCGATGCCGTCGAGCTCGATGACGCTTTCGGAAGCCTTCTTCATCACTTCGGGCGGGAGAATACAGGGGCCCGCGCTGTAATTGTGGACTTTTGACATGTTTTAGAACGGTTTAAGGCTGCATGATTCGGCAGCCGTTGCAAAACTAAATCTAATTTTCGGACGGGCAAGG
>JAIVHQ010000055.1:2098-10737 GCA_020200995.1 Flavobacteriales bacterium | reverse complement strand
CGGGGTGTTGCGCGCCAACCAAAACGGGCCTGAGGAATACGGATTTCGCGGAAACGCGAAAAACTACGACCTCAACCGCGATTTTATCAAAAGTGACGCGCGAAACACCTTTGCCTTTGCCGAGGTTTTTCACACCTGGCAACCCCATATTTTTCTCGACACCCACACCTCCAACGGGGCCGATTACCAACCCAACCTCTCCCTGATCAGCACCTTTCCGGAAAGGCTCCACCCCATGCAGGCCGGCGTGCTCACGCGCGAACTCCTCCCCGCCCTCTACAGTGCCATGGTAGCCGCCGGCGAACCCATGGTGCCCTACGTGAACACCCGCAAGGGCACCCCCGAATCGGGGATCAACGCCTTCACGGACCTGCCGCGCTACGGCACGGGATACGCCGCCATGTGGGGCACCATCGGTTTTATCACAGAGGCCCACATGCTCAAGCCTTACGGCAAAAGGGTGGCCGCGACACGCACCTTCATGCACGTGCTCGACAGCCTGATCCACCCCAACAAGGACAAGATCGTGGCACTGAAGAAAGCCGCCGAGCGCGGCGCTGCCGAGGCCCGCACCTTCACCACGCGCTGGTCGCTCGGCGATGAGGCCGATTCGGTGACCTTCGCAGGGTACCGCGCCGACAGCATCCGCAGCGAGGTGACCGGACAAATGCGGATCCGCTACAACCGCGACCGCCCCTACACCGAAAAGACTGCTCATTACAACACCCACCTGCCCGAGGGCGAATACGAGCTCCCCGCGGCCTTCATCATCCCGCAGGGCTACACCGAAATCGCCGACCGTCTCCGCGCCAATGGCATCCGCATGCGCACCCTCACCGCCGACTCCACCGCCGAGGTCACCGCCACCTACATCACCGATTTTGAAACCGTAGATGCCCCCTACGAAGGGCACTACCTGCACTACAACACGAAAACCCGCACGCGCAAGGTGCCTCTTGAATTCCGCAAAGGCGACATCGTGGTGCTGTGCAATCAGCCGGGCAACCGCTACCTGGCCCACGTGTTTGACCCCGCCTCGGACGACAGTTTTTTCAACTGGAATTTTTTCGACGGGGTGCTGATGCAGAAAGAGTACTTCTCGGGCTACCTCTTTGAAGATACCGCCGCCGAGATCCTGCGACGCAATACGATGCTCTCCAAAAAATTTGAGGAGAAGAAAAAGTCCGATCCCGACTTTGCCGGCGATGCCGGGGCGCAGCTGGATTTCATTTACAAGAATTCGAAGTATTACGAACCGACGCATATGCGGTTGCCGGTGTTTCGGGTGGAGAATTGAATTAGCGGATTAATCCCGGGGCTGCATTTCGGCTGCGCTCAATGTCCGACCCCGGGCTAAGTGATGTCGAGCTTTCAGCGCTTGGATGGGCGTCAAGTAGAAAGGCTCGCACTATGGGCGCAAAGCCCAAAACATTTTCAAGATCCGTTTGCATAAATAACCAACCCACATCCTCACAAGGCGACCTGATTGCCACTATTAGCCCGTGGAAGCTTCAGTGATAGGGCTGTTTTTTTGACGAAACACATGGGTTTATCTTCAGGAAAATAATTTCCCGAAAGAACCATGCACTTATATCGCGTCAAAAAAAGCATGGCCGGTTCTGCGCTTTCGAATGTTTCGAATTGTGGAATAATGATTTGCGCAGAAATCACCTTAGCTTTCACTTGATCTTTGAGGTACTTTGCATCAAGGCAAAGTAGCAAAAGAAACCGTCGCGGAGCGACGCACCAAAATTCCGAGAACACCGGCAGGTGGCACGATGACACTTTCGGCGGTGCTCCTGCAGGGCCAACAGTCCATGTAGGATGCCAATTGCAGGCAGCCTTTGATGCAAGCGGATACAAGAGGGGCGCGAGGCCTCCATCGCATCCGATAATGCAACTAAAAACAGACACCTCACCTCGCCACCACCAGCTTCTCCGCATGCACTTCATCACCACAGGTGGCCTGCACGATATATATTCCCGGGGCAATGGCGCCGATGTCCATGCGGTGCTCGCTTGCTCCGCGAGCGGGCGGGGTTGGGGTAGATGAGCAGTGAAGTGCTGTTGGTGGTTGCCTCGTTTTTTCGGATGGCTTCTTCAGCGACTTGTTGGTTGATCCTTTCCTGAAGGGCGGCTGTAGGGAAATTGGCTTGGTAGGAATTGCTATTGTTGCAGAAAGCTCCAACTGCATCATTGTTCGCATATTCAAAAACAGGGATGTCGTAAAAGTCTTTTTTGATGCGCATGTGAATGTTTGGATTGAATTCAGCGCCCGGAGATTGACGGATTTGCTCAAGGGCCTGAATAATTAAGGTGTATCCTGGCTCAATTTGAAGTGGGCCGGTGATTTGAACTGACTGGGCATTGATGTAAATATCACTACCTATCACTTCGTGCACGTGGGGGTGGGTATTGGTGATGGTTTCGTTGCCCAGAGTCAGCAATCCAGGAGTATAGTTATCAAAACTCCCTTCGGGAAGAGATGGCATTAAACCGTCCATCAGAATACCGGTGTGATTCACATCTGAATCGCGATCATAAAGCAGATATGAATGAATCTGTGTGGTATTGATCTGTTCGCCGTAAGATCCAACTGTAAGAAAGTAAAAGTCATGAAGTGCCTTAAGTTTTATACTTTTCACGACATAACCATTATCAGGATCTTCGAAATAGTCAACTAGGGTAGTGTATGGGTAGATGCCACCGGGGTTAGTAAGCTCGATCTTTTCTGCAACATTATACGAAAACACCATCTGATTCATTTGCTCCATTCCTATCCACTTGGAATTTATTTGTATAATTTCGTCAAGATGTAGATCATCAGAGGATGAAATCGGAAATCTGTGGGAGACATGCATATTGCTGTTTATAGTGTCGGTAAGGACATGCATACCAATATTTTCTATGCCATTTCTCTCCATCACAATTTCGATGTTAAAATAAGTCTGAGTTTTGTTCATATCAAAATCAATGCTTCGGTTAATTGCAAAATCGATTAGCTCGTCGAATCTTAGCTTTAGATTAATACCGGCAACGGGATAGATTTCTGCTCCTGAGCCCATTTCTGAATATGTTCTGTTATATTCAATATCGAAATTAGGTGTTGTAAGTAAAGCAACTTGACCCAAAATTTTATTGTATGCGGGAAAAATGCTCGGATACAGTTGTGTAACCCCGTAGCCAAAGGACTGACCATTTGATGAGAGCTCTGCCGTAATTCCGCCTGGAACTAGCAGTGGCGAAGTCTTTTGATGATAAGAGCGAGTCAGTTGACCTTTGTACATCGTTTCAGAGAATGAGGCAGTAGGCGCAGATGGTTTTTCCGGTTTTTCCGGTTTTTTGCCAGTTATTTCCATAGCAGCATAGTCCACACCGACCCCGACGAGGCCCTTGATTAGATTATTTACAATCTTATTCGGGTCGTCAGCACCACCAAAAATACCATCCTCGTCAATAATGCTATCAAATATGTTACCTGCTGGGATAGAGAGATTAATCCCCGCAGAAATAAAGGATTTAAATACGTCAAGCAATTCCCCTTTTGCATGGTTTCTTGCAGAATTATAATCATATAGGTCAGTGTTATATCGTTCTAATTGAATTTGATACTTATCGAATAGATTGCTCATCCGACCATAAGTTGCAGTTCCTGGATGGTATTGTTCTGGATGTATATTTGCCAAGTTGAGAAAATCCTCATTTAGGTTATTCGCTGTGATAGCACTCTGCACCTCAATTGTTCGTGAATAAAGGTCTATATCAGTGGTCTCAATGCTCTCAAAAACAAACTCAAGTTTACCTGGGTCTTTGACTCCATCGTGTTCCCTCATGCAAATGCAGGGATCGAAAGCCATCGGAAACTCAGCAACTATCCAATCACTTTGGTTAATGGTCTGCGTTCTAGGGCCTATCATCTGGGTATATTCAGTGAATTGGTCTAGCGCGCGATCAATGGGCGACGCGTGGCGAAAAAGGCCCGTAATTTTTTCATCAGATTGAGAATCAAAAGTATACTTCATAGTGACCGACCATTCCTGTGGGCCAGTATTGCTTCCTTGCCCTTGCCATACATTGGCAAAGAGGCGTAGAGTTCCACGGTACCTGTTATACAACACAAAATACGGAACATTGGGTGGTGCATTGGCATCGAGAATCGGGGTGTCGTAGGCATTTGGAGGTTGATTACCGTGAGCAAAATAGGTGCCAGGGGGAGGAGTTGAATAAGGGTCTCCGTTGGGATACTTGCCCGTGTTCATCCAGAGCAACTCCCAACCGTCCTCCCATCTGAAATCACGAAGATTTTGGTCAGATGGAATTCCTATTCCGGAGTTAAGGTGATTTGCTTCATGGGCGTTAGAAAAAGGGTTTCGCATGGTATAGGTCGATGCATTGCCAAAGGGATGAGTCCACCCTGCATTCAGATCGAGTTGGATTGATGTTCCAGGTGACCAGTTCATTCCTGTATTCAAAAATGAATTGACGGTGTAGGAATCTACCGCAGGGTCCAAAGATGGAAACCAATTGTTTTTCAATGGTAAAAATTCTTCATTGATCGGATCAACCGGATTGGTGGATATATCCTTTTCACATTGGGCTTGGGTGTAGCTCACTTGGGCCGCTGCAATGAGCAGCAGAAGCAAATTCTTTTTCATGGTTTTATGTTTTGGCTGTTACTCTAAAATACGGGCTCGCACCACGTGATTTTGGTTCTTGTATTGGTAATCAAGCAAGGTGGTCTTACGGTCAGCAGGGTCTATTTGAATAGTGCCGGAAGGAGAATTATTGCCATTCCCTGTAAAATGTCCAACCAAGTTTCTGCCACCAAGCAATACTTCAGACGAATCTCCTTCGTTGTGAAAATTGATTCCAACAAATAACGGATTCGCGAATTCATCAGTTGGAATCATAACATTTGAATTATCCGGATAGACTCTTTTAAATTCAAAATCAAACGAATCTGTTTGGCTTTCAAAAACTCCTCTAAACTTACTTCTTATGGCAAATTCATTCCAATGTTCAATAATGTAATACGTCGCACTAGTGCTGTCCCTACCCGTACTGCCCGGGTAGCAAGTGCTATCGACAGGATAAGTGAGCACATGGCTTACTGTGATGAATTGGGGTCGTGGTATGGGGTGCTCACGGCTAAAGACGGCATCATAGATCACTTCCGAACCAAGATACCAGGTGTGCTCAAACTCCGGGCCCACATAAGGCGTGCTGAACTCTACATTATTATAAAACACCGAATCAAAAGGTGTCCAAACTAAACCTTGCCCCTGTCTGAAGTATGTTTCGCGCATTTGAATTTCAGCGGTGGGCTCTTGGACGTCCCAACACGGGTCGTAGTTGGGACATTCCGGATTGCTCGGATCATCACACGGAGCAGGACACTCTTGCGCATCATCATCACTCCGGCACCCCGCTATCACCGCAGCACCGAGCAGGGCGATCAAAAAATAGTTTTTCAAAGTCTTCATAACAAACAGGTTATTTTTCGCCTTTCAAGGTAGTGATTTCCTCGCGGAGGGCTTCCATCTCCTCATTCATGCGGAGTAGGTAGAGTGTGAGCTCTTCGACCTTGATGGTAAGGAGGCGCTCGGTTTCGCCAAGGGCCAGGCCGTTTTCCTTTACCTCCGCCGCACTCGGAAAGTCGGGCAGGTGCTTGTTTTGCTTCAGGTAAGTGTCCAGTTCCTTCAGCGGCATCAGGGGATAGTCTTCTTCAAATACGAAGTCGCCCCAGTCGTCTTCGATTAGGATAAAAGCCTCTTCCGCGACCATGCTACCCGCCACATAGAGGGAATAGTCGTTGACAAAATTATCCGTACCAATGCCCACCTTGCCTTCGGGCGAAAGGTGCATGACATTGTTTCCATTGCTGAAAAACCGAAAATTCTCACCGCTCGAAGATTTCCACCTGATCTCGGGGCCGAAGCTGTGTTTGATTTCGATGAAATTATTGTCCTGCCCCCATTCTGAGGGTTCCTGGATGTAAAGCATGTCTGACACCGCGGTGCCTGCCACGTAAAGAGAGTGATCGCCCGTAAAAGCCTCCGTACCTGCGCCCACCTCGCCACTCTTGCTCATGGTCAGGGCCACACTGCCGGTTTCGTCATTTCTCAAACGAAAATAATTATTGCCGGGGGCCCGCCACGTGAGCATCGGGTTGCCCGGATTCAGACCGCTGCCGTCAAAGCGCAGGCGGGTCCACGCATTTTGAGAAGCGTACACCCCCATGGCTCTCTTCACCAAGAGTTTGTTGAAGTCGGCAACGTTGAAATCGAATTCCCCGATCATGGTCGAGCCCGATTCATCGATGTTAAACACTGTTTCAAAATTGGGAGGCCCGCCCTGCTGCTGGGTTTCTGACATCCCTACCACCCGCAATGAATTTTTTGGACTCTGCCAGCCATTGACAATGGCTCGCGCCTCTGCTTCTATCAACAAAAGTTCGTCCTCAGAACCCAAAATGTGAAGTTTGCTCTCGGGGATATCTGTTCCGATTCCGACGCTATTGTTGTTAACCTGACTAAAGTCTACATCACCGGAAGGGGAGTAAATCTGTGCTTGCGCCGTAAAGGACCACATTGAAGCGGCTATTGTGAGGCTAAAAAAGTAAGTTTTTTTCATCTCGATGGTTGTTTGGTTTACAATTGTTTATTGTGAATTAATAGTCGATGTATTCGGGGTAAACGTACATACTTCATTTTGAAATCAATGCCTACATGCAATGGATTAAAAACCTATATTATTGGATTCCTAAATATGATGCATAACCTTGTCATCAGGCCCACAGTGTTGGTTTCACACTTTTTTAGAACTTCCGCTTTTAAAGGGCTAAGGCTCTCTCTCTCTCTCTCTCTCTCTCTCTCTCCGCAAATTACGCGTTTGACTTGGAGGGCTAAACTCTAAAATATAACATATTTTAACAATCAACAATGAAAACAGCTTCAAGTGATTAAAGGAAATTGTCATGCTTTCGAAAGCCGGGAATGCCATGAATGGTGAGGCACCGTCATATTTCTGATGGGGTTGTCGGAAGAGTGAATGCAGGCCGCCATGGAATGCGAAGAATTCATCTTTAGATATTCCGCATTTTGAAAGACCGGGCGGTTCAGAGGGTGCGGATATCGATAATGGATCGCGGGGCGGTGCGCCCGTGGGGGCATGTGGCCATTGAGGATGTCGCGGCCGGGCGCGGTGTGGGCGTGTAAAACATTGGCCCCGGGGTTGCATTTCGGCTGCGCTCAATGTCCGACCCCGGGCTGAGTGATGTCGCGCCTTTAGCGCTCGGGTGGGTGTTAGGAGAGGAGTGCTTGCGCTATGGGCCTAAAGTCTGTGACAGACACATCGCTCGAAAAACCAACCAATCAACCCCGATCCCCACAACGGCATGGCATCGCACTATTAGCCCGTGGAAGCTACAGTGATAGGGCTCCCGCCGAAGTCGGACAGGGTTTTTTTGACGACTCGATTGTAGTTATCTTCAAGAAAATAATTTCCTGAATGAACCATGCACTTATATCGCGTCAAAAAAAGCATGGCCGGTTCTGCGCTTTCGAATGTTTCGAATTGTGGAATAATGGTTTGTGCTTGCCCCGCTGCGATCAGCAGCAGAAATAAATTCTTTTTCATGTCTTTACAGTTTTGGCTGTTACTCTAAAGTACGAGCGTGCACCACATGGTCCTCGTTGTGGTATTCATATTGTAACAGGGTTGTTTTACGATCAGCAGGATTTATCTCCATGGTTCCTTTAGGTGAATCATTTCCGTTGCCAGGGAAATCACCAACGAGGTTTCTGCCATTTAGAAATACATAGGTCGAATCTCCTTCATCGTGAAAGTTGATTCCAACAAAAAGTGGATTTGCAGTAGAGTTTTCATCAATCAGAACAGGACTATTGTCAGGATACACTAGTTTAAATTCAAAATCAAAAGAATCCGTTTGATTTTCAAAAGCTCCTCGAAACTTGCCGTAAGTCAAAAATTCATTGAACGTCTCAATAATGTAATACGTCGCACTAGTGCTGTCCCTCCCCGTACTGCCCGGGTAGCAAGTGCTATCGACAGGATAAGTGAGCACATGGCTTACTGTGATGAATTGGGGTCGTGGTATGGGGTGCTCACGGCTAAAAACGGCATCATAGATCACTTCCGAACCAAGATACCAGGTGTGCTCAAACTCCGGGCCCACATGAGGCGTGCTGAACTCCACATTATTATAGAACACCGAATCAAAGGGTGTCCAAACAGGCCCTACGCCATTTCTGAAATATGTTTCTCGCATTTGGATTTTGGCGGTGGGTTCTTGGGTGTCCCAACACGGGTCGTAGTTGGGACATTCCGGGTTGCTCGGATCATCACATGGAGTCGGGCACTCTTGCGCATCATCATCACCCCTACACCCCGCCATCACCGCTGCACCGAGCAAGGCGATCAAAAAATAGTTTTTCAAAGTCTTCATAACAAACAGGTTATTTTTCGCCTTTCAAGGTATTGATTTTTTTGGTGGATGGCATCTCTTTCCTCATTCGCCGCATTCTTTCAAAACGCACTTCATATACCAAAGACGACACATCCGGCGGTGCGCACGAATTCGCGGCGGGTCATTGCGGATGTCCGCCGCGGGGCAGGGC
>JAIVHQ010000055.1:0-2080 GCA_020200995.1 Flavobacteriales bacterium | reverse complement strand
CGCGTATACCGGGTAGGGGCGGGCGCGAGGCCCGCCCCTACCCGTCAAAACTGTACCCCACCCCCTTGTAAGTTCGGATAAAATCAGAACCAATCTTGGCGCGCAGGTTCGTAATGTGCACATCGATGGTGCGGTTGCGGGCGCCGTCGGGGTCGCCCCAAACGGTTTCCTTTATTTCCTTGCGGCTGAATACTTTTCGCGGCTTAGAAGCCAGCAGCGAGATGATTTCGAATTCTTTGCGCTGCAGCGATACGGCCTTGTCGCGCACCACGAGGCTGTACGATTCGCGGTCGAGGTTAAAAGCACCGTTCGTGGAAGGACCGCCTGCAACGGAAGCTTCGATCAGCAGTTGCTTGCGCATCCACGAGTTGAGCCTTCCGGCAAAAACGCGCTTGTTCACGGGTTTTACGAGATAGTCGTCGGCGCCGGCATTGAGGGCGGCAATCTCCACGTAGTGTTCGTCGCGCTCTCCGAATACCACCACCGTCATCTGCTCTCGGATGCCCAAGTGGTCCAACTCGCGAATGATGTCGATGGCATCCCCCGAATCGAGGGTGAGGTCCAACAGCACCAGTGAGGGCCTGTGATCAGTGAGCAATTGGAAAAATGCCTCGCCGCTTTCGAGTATTGCAGACTTTAACTTCGCTTTTTCAACTGTCGATTGGAGCCGCTCGAATTGTGAGTTGCGGCCTTTCACCATTACCACAGGCGCCCTGAGGGGAATGCCGTTTTTATTCATGTTGCGAATCTATCGGGCCGCGATTAATTGAATTTTAACCGCCCGTTAAAGAATACTTACCTCGGTGTCCAATCTTCGCCGTTGACTTCCGGCGCATGTGATTTTCACCAAACTCCTCATTTCCTGAAATATACTTTAAAGAGCGTCGCAATTGACCCGTCACACCAACCTCCTGCCCGTCCTGTTGTACACCCTGCCCGACTGCTGTTTAGTTAACGTAAAATTAACCCTGCGCCTCTCCGCATTATATTCCGCATCAGTAGCTTTGCAGCCGCATGCAAAGCAGCTTCTCAACTCCTTTCTTTTGTCGAACCATTTGCCTTTCGGCCCTCTTCGCAATTGCCTTTTCGGCAAATGCCCAAGCCCCGTTGGAGCACTTCGGCGCCGTAACGGAAGACGCATTTACGGAAGTGTACTGGAGCGTAGACTGCGACGCCGATTCCCGTCCCGACTCTGTACGCGTGCGATACAACCGCGCAGCAACCCTGGCCGGCGAAGGGGAATTCTGGTTCTTCTCTGATCCCGTGCCCTACGGTGCCGGGCGCATTGTGCTTCAAGACCTGGCGGGCGCTTCAAATTACATTTACCAGGTGGGCCACATGCGCATCGATTCGGACGCCTCACCACCGCGCTACACCTGGAGTCCGCGAAAGGGGTTTGAAACCAAACTTCCCTGGGGGCCCACCCGATTTCTGCTGATGATCGGTGCGCTCTGCATGTTCATTTACGGCATGAAGGTGATGAGCGAGGGGGTGCAGGCTTCGGCGGGCAACAAGCTGCGCAAAGCCCTCGCGGGGATGACGCGCAACAGGCTTACGGGTGTGGCTTCCGGATTTGGCCTCACCGCCCTGCTTCAATCGTCGAGTGCCACCACCGTGATGACGGTGAGTTTTGTCAATGCAGGGCTGATCACCCTCTCCGAATCGGCGGGGATGATGATGGGAGCCAACATCGGCACCACCATCACAGGCTGGTTTGTGTCGCTGATCGGACTGCGGGTCAACATCACCCTCTACGCCCTTATTCTTTTTGCGATCGCTGTGCCGCTGATTTTTGTCAGAAAACGAGAAATCAAAACCTGGAGCACGCCCCTCATCGGTTTTGCGCTCCTCTTTATGGGCCTGGGATTTTTGCGCACCACCGTACCCTCTTTCACCCAGGATTCCGAAATTGTTCAGTTCTTCATCGAGTACTCGGGCATCCCCGTGGCGGGGGTATTGCTGTTTGTGTTGCTCGGAGCTTTCATCACCGTCATTGTGCAAAGCTCGTCATCGGCCATCACCCTTACCATGACGCTTTGTGCAAGCGGAGTAATCCCTCTGGAAGCCGCTGCAGCCATGG
>JAIVHQ010000054.1 GCA_020200995.1 Flavobacteriales bacterium | reverse complement strand
TACCGAGGTTTTGAACATCAGCAGTGAAAGTGAGGGGACGCACCTGATCTGCTTTGTAAAAAGCATATTCATAGCTCTGTACCATGTCGATGTCGGGACCGAAGAGACCGTTGAATACATCGGGATCTTTAATGGTGGCCCATTCATCGTACCAGGCATCTTTCAGGGTAATGTAGTTGTCAGGGCTCTCTGCCAGTGAGACATCGTCCACTGCCCAAAACCATCCCCAGCTGGCCACGTAACGAAATCCAATCCACACTTGAGGTTGGTTACCAATTTGTGCTGAAAGGTCTACAATGGCCAATTCCGGATTTGATGTGTTGGCTGCATCGGTGTTACCCGATGGAGGAGCCGAAGCTACAGGCACAGTATTCCAGGTATCGCCTGCATCCAGGCTGTAGACAACGGAATAAGTTGATGCGAAATTACGCGTCACGTGATAAAACTGAACCGCGACATTGTCGACACCTGTAAGGTCGATTGGATCTACAATGTGAAGGGTAGCATTTTGCTGTGACCCATCTCCACCTACGTCGGCATTGATAAATCCAAAACCATTATCGGCAGTGGGAAGCATCATTGGATTTAAACCTCCGAATGGTGCCACTGTATTGTCAGTAATGATTTCCCAATCAATGGGGGTAGGGGTACTTGAATTAAAAGATGTCCAATTTGAAGTTTCTGAAAAATCATCCTCCCAGATGACCTCTCCCCTTGTCTGAACGGGCTTTACAACGGGCTTGACGTAAGTCGGTGCTTGCTCGATCCCGTCAATCTGCGAGTGTTTGAGAAGTTGATTGGACTCGGGCACCTGTTTTGCCGATTGGGCAACAGCAACGGATGCCATTCCCATAAACATGAATAAGTAGTACAGTTTTTTCATAGGACTTAGTTTTAAGTTTAGTAACCCAAAGTTAACGATTCCATTGAATACACCGCTATTTCCTTATGCCTATCCTTGCATTCCCAAGCATTTTTTTTTCAACAGCGTTCAAAATCAATGAACATAGCTGACTAAAAAGAAAAATTAAGCACAAAAAAAACCCCGCATCTCGAAAGACGCGGGGCATTATTATTAAAGCGGAAACCAGGATTACTTGGTAACAACCATTTTGCGCACTGCGCGGTAGTTTCCTACAACCAAAGCATACTGGTATACACCGGCCGCCAGATTGGTGTTCAGGCGGATGGTTTCCTGAATGCCTGCGGGGCGGTCGCCCATTTTGCGTTGCTCAACAAGGCGTCCGTTCATGTCGTGTACTGTGAAGACAACGTTTTGAGCCGGCTCCAAAAGCTCCCAGTCAATCAGGGTTTCTGTTCCATTCACCGGGTTTGGATAGTTTTGACCCAAACGGAAGGTAACGGGGTCGTTGTCCAGCGTGTTTATCGTAGATACTGAATTACCCATGCGAATGGCAAAGGCAGTCCTATTAATAAACAGGCTCACTTCGGGGTCACCTTGAAAAGGGCCAAAGAAGTGCGATGAAGTTACAGGATTGTTTCCCTGTGCCAATGGCCAGATGAAATCTTCCGCTCCGATGTCGGGAGCAGAGCCCACCACGATGGAGGCATTGTAGATAAATCCGGGGTTCACTGTAATTGGTTCGGGAAGCATCACCCTTACCCAGTTGGTTTCGTCAGCGGGTGACGGTGTGGTATTGAATATTTCCGCATCCGTGATGAAGTAAGAAAGCGATGAGGTTCCTTCTTCGTCGAAAAAGAAGCTTTCGATTACATCATTTGGAGCATCCTGAGCAGCATAAACAGATCCGGTAAAAATATCCAGCTGGATAGATTCAAAGAGAACATCTTCCGGATTCACAGGACCTGTGGTCAAAGCGAACTCGATGTAGTCAACTTCTGTCTGTTCCTGGTATGAATACCTCGAAAAGGCTTCGTAGCCTGCACCCGCGAGCGCAGTGAAATAAGTGAAGCCTACGGGGCGGTTGTGTCCCAGGTATTCTTCATCTACCCTGAAACTTTTATCGGCCACAACATTGTCTCCGGGCAGAAAGTCTTCCTCGTCCTGATCTACGGCGAATGAAACGGTGTATGTACCCAAGGCTGCCATTTCAGCATCGCCCAGGTTAAAGGGGGGTGGCATTACATCAACAATCTGCATAATGGCCGTCTCTCCTGCAGGCAAGGTTTCCAATGTCTCGCTATACTCGTAAGGCGTACCGTCGGGATCTGTCAAGATCACGGTGAAGGTAACATTGGTTTGGGCTGCGGTACCCAGGTTTTGAACTTCTCCCGTAAAAGTAAGGGGACGCACGGCATCTGCACTGTACACAGAGTACTCATAGCTATCCACCATATCGATGTCCTGACCAAACAGGCCGTTGAATATATCGGGATCGTTGATGGTCGACCACTCGTCATACCATGCACCAACCAGGGTGATGTAGTTCGCAGGAGGAATGATGAAAGCCATATCGTCTACAGCCCATCCGTAACCTGAACCGGCAGTGTTGCTGTCACTGGTATTCGCCCAGCGAAATCTTACACGAACATCAGGCTGATTGGCCACCACATCGCTCACATTTGTCACCAGCCTGTTCTGAACGGCGGGATCGTTTCCGGGCAAATCTTCGTTCATAATGTACGATACCCAAGTTGCACCTTGGTCAACGGAAAGCTCAAAAGACACGACATTTGCGTTGAACGCCCTGTAGCGCTGATCAAAGGCAAAAGATACGCTCTCCTCGTCGGTAAAGTCAAAACTTCCGTCGTAAGTAAGAGTGGCATCCTGAGGTTCCACATCAACAGCAATCAGGTATTGAATTCCGTTAAAGATAGCAAAGCCGTTGTCGGCAGTCGTGGTTGCTACGGGTTCGCCACCCATGTACTGAATCATAAGTTCAGGTGTCTCAGTTACCAACTCAAACTCTCCCTGTCCATTGGTCTCGGAAATCCACAAAGAGAAATCTGAAAAGTCATCTTCGTATAAGATGTCTTCAGTAAGGTCTCTCAGGGGTGTCATCACAGGCTTTTCAGCCCAAACAGCAGAACCATTATCGCTTGCAGGATTTTCAGTCACAGAAAACGGAAGCTGACGCTGTTCCATTTCTCCCACCTGGGTCCGTTGAGCGAAGGCATCAGCAGATACACCTGCAATGCCTAAAACAAATAAATAAAGTAACGATTTTTTCATGTGTAGTTAAATTTAGTGAAGACCGAATGTAACGAATTCCTGAATAAACAAAGCAATTAATCGCAAAATTTAAAGGACGTTCCGGACTTCTTGAAATGCCGAATTTCGGAAGCGAATGAAAAAATTAATAAAACCACCGACATGGTTGCCCATTCAACAATTGCACAACCTTTAATTTAAACCCTTTGAATTCAAATCACTGCACCACAATCAACCAAGCCTGCGCCCCCGTGCAGACTAACCACCGACCAAAACAAGAAAATTCTAACACAGTAAAAACCCTTCTTTATTTGGCCTTTCTTGGATTCCTATGAGGAAAAAAAAGAACGGAAGGATTCAAAAATTTTTTGAATCCTTCCGTTCAGTGGGGTGTCACGCCTGAAGCTTGACAGCGGGCTTTGCAAACAGCCGTTACTCAGCCGTTACTTCCCGCTCGGCAGAAGCCTCGTCAAACGCCTCGATAGGCGGACAGGTACACACCAGGTTGCGATCGCCATAGGCATTGTCGATTCTGCCGGAAGGCGCCCAAAACTTCGATCTGCGCGTGTAAGGCAGTGGATACACCGCTTTCTCGCGAGAATAGCTGTGCTCCCAGCGGTCGGCTGTGGCTTCCTCGGCAGTGTGGGGGGCGTTGATCAACACATTGTCGTCGGTGTTGTATATGCCATCTTCAATTTCCTGCACCTCCTGCCTGATTTGGAGCATGGCCTCACAAAAACGGTCGAGCTCTTCCATTGATTCGCTCTCCGTGGGCTCGATCATCACCGTTCCCGCCACCGGCCATGATACCGTGGGAGCGTGAAATCCGTAATCGATCAGGCGCTTTGCAATGTCCTGCACCTCGACTCCCTGCGCCTTAAAAGGCCTGCAGTCGATGATCATCTCGTGGGCCACAGTGCCCGCATTGCCTTTGTACAATACCTTGAAGGGACCTTCGAGACGGGCTTTGATGTAATTGGCATTCAAAATGGCAATCTTGGTGGAAAGGGTCATCCCCTCCCCGCCCAGCATCTTAATATACCCGTACGAGATCAGCAGGATCAAGGCACTGCCCCAGGGCGCGGCCGATACTGCTGTGGTTTGGTTCGCACCGCCCACATCCACCAGGTTGTGGCCCGGCAAGAAGGGTACAAGGTGCTCTGCCACACAAATGGGGCCCATGCCGGGGCCGCCGCCACCGTGGGGAATGGCAAAAGTCTTGTGAAGGTTAAGGTGACACACATCCGCACCGATCAGGCCCGGACTGGTCAGCCCCACCTGGGCATTCATGTTGGCGCCGTCCATGTACACCTGCCCGCCACAATTGTGCACTATTTCATTGATTTCGACGATTGATGACTCAAACACCCCGTGGGTAGAGGGATACGTCACCATCAGGGAAGAGAGGTTCTCCTTGTGCTTTTCTGCCTTTTCCCGAAGATCGTCTATATCGATGTTGCCGCGTTCATCGCATTTCACCACCACCACTTTCATGCCTGCCATCACCGCACTTGCGGGGTTGGTGCCGTGCGCGCTGCTCGGTATCAGGGCGATGTTTCTGTGGCGATCGCCGCGGCTGATGTGGTAATTGCGAATCACCATCAGGCCTGCATACTCGCCCTGGGCGCCACTGTTGGGCTGCAATGAAACCCCCGAAAAACCGGTAATTTCACAAAGCGCACGCTTGAGGCCCTCAAACATTTCGCGGTAGCCCGCCGTCTGAGTCTCCGGTGCAAAGGGATGAATATTCGCCCACTCCGGCCACGTGATGGGCATGAGTTCGGCTGCAGCGTTCAGTTTCATGGTACACGACCCCAGCGATATCATGCTGTGGGTCAGCGAAAGGTCTTTATTCTCCAGGCGCTTGATGTAGCGCATCAGCTCCGTCTCGCTGTGGTAGCGGTTGAATGAGGGGTGGGTGAGGTATTCGCTCTTTCGGGCAAAAAAGCCGGTAATCGGCGTCTTCACGTCTGCCGGTATCTGTATCTCATTCGTGGTAGCCGCTGAGGCGAAAATGTCAAAAATATCGTCAAAATCACTGCGACTCACCGTTTCGTCCAGGCTGATGCCCACGTGATTGGTGCTGAAATACCGAAGGTTGACCTCCCTTTCGGCGGCTTCTTCTTCGATTTTCACCTTCGACGTACCCTCGGGCAATTCGATGGTCAGGGTGTCGAAATACACTTCGTTTACCACACTGTACCCCAGACTTTCGAGGCTCTGAGCCAGGCGGTTGGTTTTGTTGTGCACATCATCCGCGATTTTACGAATGCCCGCAGGACCGTGGTACACGGCATACATGGAGGCCATGATGGCAAGCAGACTTTGGGCAGTACATATATTAGAGGTCGCCTTATCGCGGCGAATGTGCTGCTCGCGGGTTTGCAGGGCCAGGCGGTAACCCGGCTTTCCGTGCCTGTCGGCTGAGACGCCAACGATGCGGCCCGGGATGTGTCTTTTATAAGGTTCATTTGCGGAAAAAAATGCCGCGTGTGGTCCGCCGAAACCCATCGGCACGCCGAAGCGCTGCGAATTGCCCACCACCACATCGGCACCCCACTCGCCCGGAGGCGTGAGCAATGCCAGGCTCAGCAGGTCAGTAGCGGCCACCACGCCGGCGCCCACTGTATGGGCCTTTTCGGCAAATTCGCGGTAATCGCACACCTCGCCCGTGGCATCGGGGTACTGCACCAGCGCACCGAATACCTTCTCGCTGAAATTGAAGCTGCGGTGGTCGCCGATGATGAGCTCAATGCCCATCGGGATGGCGCGGGTCTTCAGTACATCGATCGTTTGCGGAAAGCACTGCGCCGAGATAAAGAAGATATTCGCATCGCGCTTCACGGCATTGCGGTCGCGCGCGCTGTAAAGCATACTCATGGCCTCGGCGGCAGCCGTGCCCTCGTCGAGCAGGGAAGCGTTGGCAATGGGCATTCCCGTCAGGTCGCTCACCATGGTTTGGAAGTTGATCAGGGCTTCGAGGCGACCCTGGGCAATCTCGCTTTGGTAGGGCGTGTAGGCCGTGTACCAGCCTGGATTTTCCAATACATTGCGCTGAATGGCCGGCGGCACGATGGTGTTGTAATATCCCATGCCCATGTAGGTGCGGTGTACCTTGTTCTTTTCGGCCAGCGCTTTGAGCTCGCGGAGGTAGTAATGCTCGCTGCGGCTTCCCGACAGGTCGAGGGGTTTTTTCAACCTGATTTGCGGCGGCACCGCGCTGTCGATCAAGGTGTCGAGCGAATCGACGCCGATCCTTTCAAGCATGGTGGCTACATCGTGTTCACGGGGTCCGATATGTCTTTTTGGAAAATCTCTCAGTGGCATAAATTACGGGTGTTTGATGGGGGTATAACAAGGCTGAAGCAATGCGGTTGCAAATATAGATAGATTTGAATGCAAAAAAGGATGGAAGGCCACGAGAAAGCGCGATGATCACCGAGATTTCAGGGGCGGGCGCTGCCCGCTTCTTTTTCACCACATCAGGCCAATATTCGTGCA
>JAIVHQ010000195.1 GCA_020200995.1 Flavobacteriales bacterium | reverse complement strand
GAAATCATCCTCCTGCTGCGCAACCAGCCGGAGCTGCTCCGATCGCTGTACAGCATCGGCGTGTATTCGGGACACCACATGAGCCCCGAGGCCTTCGTTCATTTCGACGCGGAAGAATCAGACCGCGCTGGGGCGCCGACCTACCGCCCCGTCGAGGTGGTGGAAATATACCGCTACCTCCCGCTCATCGAGCTCTATCGCGGGCTCTTCGAGAAGGTGCACATTTTTCTCTACGAGGATTTGCGCGCCGATCCGTCGGGGTTTTTGGAGCGCCTTTCGGCAAAAACAGAAACGGCCCTCAGCTCCGCTCCCGACCTTTCCGAAAAGGTGAACCGCAGCCTCTCGGCCCGACAAATCGCCCTGATGCGCAAGCTCAACAAGTGGAAGGATGTGCACGAAGCCACCGACCTCGGCAGAAAAGCATTTCGGTTCAAATCGCGCATCATCGAGCGCTACGCCGGCGGCAAAAAGCCCTTCCGGTTCCCTCCCGAACTCGACGCGCGGATCAAAGCGGAATTTCAAAGTGACAATGCGGCCCTCGCAAAGGCCCTTCCCGAATTGACGGAGAGCGGGCTTTTTGAACGGTTTTATCTGTAGCCTACCGCGCCCAAATACCCCGCGCCGTCCCGTTCATAATCTTGTAGCACTGCACCGGCTGTATGAAAAACCGGAGTATCAACCCGATCAGGCTGGCCAGGATCACCCCCGCGCTGCCGAGGGCCGGGTACCCCGCCAGCCACACTGAAAGCGGGATGTTCACCACCATTACGAAGGCCGCATGATAAAGGGTGAGCCGCAACTTTCCCACCCCGCTGAGCAGGGTGCCGAAAATGCCGAGCACAGCCGAAAAAATCACCCAAAGGGCCATGAACACATCGAGGATCAGCGGCACCTCGAGCACCCCGCCCAGCCAGATCTCGTAAACCTGTGAACTCACCGCGAGCATGCCCAGACAGCCCAAAGCGAGCAAGAGCCAGATGCGCAAAAGCCGCCTCACCATGCGCCTGATCCAATCCATGTCGCGCTTGATGAAGGCATCGGTAAAGGCCGACCAAAAAGGGGTGGTGATCAGTGCGAAAAACACGGCCGCAAAATTGAAATACCGGTATGAAACGTTGTAGGCCGGCACCTCCTCGGGGCCCAAGACCTGCGATATGATCACGTTGTCGGTCATAAAAACGACCAGCGAGGCCCCCTGCAAAATGAAAAACACGGCCCCGAGGCTGAGCAAATCGCGGGCGTATTTCAGCTCGACGTGCCTCAACGATGGGCTGTACTTTCGGTACCGCGATGAAAACAGCAGGAAGTTGGCAATCAAGGGCACAGCCAGATTGATGCCCCCAAGGGCGACGGCCAGTGTGACCAGCGAATCCCTGCCCGCCTGCACCAGAATAAAAACGGCAGTGAGCTGGAGCACATTCACCACCGTATTCATGGCGTTGGCCCACGACGGGCGCTGATCGGCAGTGACCACCATTTTGATCTGACGTAGATCCGCGCCTTGGCATCCTCGCCGGCGGCTTTCGCTTCCGCAAACCGGTTTCGCAACCCGTTGCCGAGCCCGAGGTCGAAGATGTTGAACCAATTCACGGCCGCGCTCACCGTGAGCCAGATGCCGAAAGAAGTCTCGGTGAGCAGGGAGAGGTAAAGCGGTATGATGACAATCCCGACGATGGAATTGATCACCTTGAGGCCCGCTCCGAGGGCAATCTGCTCCACGATTCTCTTGCCGCGGGTATCGCTCGAATTCAGGTATTTTTCAACGAGGCCCCTGATCATTTTTTTCGCGTCGGCTTGAGCTTATTCAGCCAGCTTCCCTCCGATTCCGAGTCGTCGTCGAAGTACTTTCCGTATTCGCTGCCGTAGCCGTATCCGTAGCCATAGCCATAGCCTGTTCCGTAGCCGTAGCCCGAGCGTCGCGGCCGCACTGCGTTGAAGATGATGGCCAACCGGGAGAGCTGCCCTTTTTCATACAGCTCTTCAATGTGCTTGATGTGGTGCTTGCGGGTAACGCCGTAGCGAACTATAAACAAGGTGACTGCGGCGTATTTTGAGATGATCAATCCGTCGGAGACCAGCCCCACCGGCGGGGTGTCGATCACGACTTTGTCAAACCGCTTCTTGAGTCCTTCGATCATCTGATCCATTCGGTCTGAAATGATGAGCTCAGAGGGATTGGGCGGCACCGGGCCCGCGGGTACCACTGAGAGATTCCCGGATTCGCCGGAAGGCAAAATGACCTCATCGAGGTCGGCATTTCCGCTCAGGAAATTGCTACATCCCAATTCATTGCTAAGTCCGAAGTCGCCCACAATGCGCGGCTTTCGCAAATCGAGGCCCACGAGCACCGTTTTCGAACCCCCGGAAGCCAGCACACAGGCCAGGTTCATGGCGGTGAAAGTCTTTCCTTCGGTACCCACCGATGAGGTAACCATGATGACTTCACTCTCGGTATCTGGTGCAAAAAAGCGCAGGTTGGCGCGGATGTTTCGGTATTCCTCCGTAACGGGCGAGTTGGGTTTTTCCACGGTGACCAAAGCCCCCTCGTGGGTGCTCAGGCGCACCACCCCGAGTATCGGGATGCTCGTAATGCGCTTCAGCACATTGATGTCTGTGATCTTATCGCGAAGCTTTTCAGCTAAAAATACCGCTCCCGCCGGGATGAGCAATCCGAGCAGCAGGGCGATGCTGTCGGCGAAACGGGAGCGGGATGCAGGCGGGCCGAATCAACCAGGCGGGTGTCGCTCTCGGCGGCGGCAAGTGAGATGGAAAGCTCGGCGCGCTTTTGCAGCAAAAATGTGTAAAGCCCTTCCTGAATGCGGCGGCGGCGCTCTATTTCCAAGAGCTCACGCTCAGTGGTGGGGATGCGCTGCATCCGGCTGTTGAGGTTTCGAATTTCCTCGTTCAGCTCTTCATCCTTGCGCAGCAATCCCTTTCGGCTGTTCCGGATGTTTTCCAGAAGTGATGCACGGGTGAGTTCGATTTCCGCGTTCAGCGGGGTGAGCATAGGGTCGTTGGCTGTGCCGGTATTCAGGGTGATTTGCCGCTGTCCCTGCAGTTCCGACAACTTATTGATCAATCGGATGAGCAGCGGGTCGGTAATGTCGAGGGCAGAGGGCGCCAGGTCGCGGAGGTCCGAATTTTCGGTGACGTAGGCCTCCAATTGATTGATCATGGCCACGCGGGCATTGTTCATTGCGCGTTTTTCATCAAACTCCCGAATGCTCTCCAATACCATTTGCGCTTCCGACTCCAGGTCGATGATGCCACGGGTCACTTTATAGCGCTCCCTGTTCACTTCGATGCTCTCCAAATCGCGGGTGATGTCGGCGAGCTGGTCGTCCAGAAAACTGCGGGTAATGGCCGATGCCTTGTTCTTTTGAGCGACATCATCTGCGAGGTACACCTCAATCAGCATATTGACAAAATCCAAAGCCTTGGCCGGCACCTCATCTTCCAGATAAACCTGAAGAATGGTGCTCTGCGGCCGGGCCAGGCCCACACTCAATCGGGACAGGTAGCGGTTCTGGTTTCGGCTCATGGTGTTGAAGCGAACGCGGTAATTCCGCTTACTGAATGTCTCGTCATTAAAATGGAGCGGGACAAAATTATCCCGCCTACTCACCGCGATCACACCGAGTGAAGTGGTGAGGGTGTCACCAAAATGTCCGTCGAATTTGTATGTGCGCGAATCCACTTCATACGAGAGCTCAAACTTTTCGGCATCGACAATGTAGAAATTGAAAGGCACGGAGTAGGCTCGAAAATCCAGCTGCTCTCCCGTAA